>CAXBSB010000004.1:0-70700 GCA_963977965.1 uncultured Schlesneria sp. | reverse complement strand
CAGATCGTAGCCGGGGGTCGGAGCGAAGCTTCGACCCCCGGATCGAAGAACGCGCCAACACAAAGCATCCTGAAGGGATGCCAGATCGCGTCATATCGAATGGATTCGCAACATCAAGAATGTGTAACCCAAGACTTCACACATCTGGGATTTGAGGGAAATCAATCAAGAACGACATGTCTCGATTGTGTTTTAGCCGTGAGGTCGAGTTTTCTGGCATCCCTTCAGGATGCTTTTGCCAATTCGATTCCGTTCCGGGGGTTTCCGCTTTGCTACAACCCCCGGCTACAATCTGCGATCGCTTCGCGATCAAGATTACAGGCCAAACCTCGCAATTTCACCGACAATTATCGTTACCCGCGTTGAGTGTCACCCTGGAATCCGATCCAGACAGGTCTCCCGAGGATCATATGGCACACCCTTCGGAAGACCTCATGGCGCGCCACACGAACGCTTGTTTCTCCAACGCTACGATGGACAATTGTGAAACGATCGATCTGCAGATTTCGATTCAGGCGACCGAACAACATCTCATTTGTTGATGTCGAGGTACATTCGCTTGAACGTCTTCATCACGGCCTTGTTGAGCTGGTCGTGTCCCTGATACTCGTTTACCAGCCACTTCAGTGGATAATCGGCAGGCGGCTCTTCCTGGCTGAGTCGGTAGATGTCTTTCCAGACCGTCACACCAAGCAGACACTCCTCGACCAGGGTTTCTTCCGATCTCAAGTCCAAGAATTCCGGTCGCTTCAGGATATCGTCGAAGCCCTTCATCCCTGCGAAGGCGAAGTCACGTGCCTTGATAAAGTCCTGATTTTTGTAGGCTTGGTTTGCCATGTAGAAATTGCGATGTGATTCCGAGGTCAACTGCTCGGCTTCGCAGCGTCCGCGAGTACGCCAGTAATAGTAATTGACCATCTTGCGGTACTTTTCGACGATGTCGACGACGTGGATTACATCGTCCGGGCTGGCGACTTCCCGCTTGATTTCGTCCTTGGTCATTTCCATGCGAATATCAAACTTCAGGCCACTTCCCAGGTCGCCAATCGGCACGCTGAAGACTTCCTGACCATATTTCGTGGTCCAGTCGGACAACGCTTCCTGCCAGGCGATCTGAGTCTCTTCGCCGAACTTACCGTCTTTGTGAAGCACTGCAGCGTAGTCAAACTGGCAGCGTGCAGGTGTCGATCGGAACAACGATCGGTCGGTGATGTGCTGTGGCTTGTGTTCGGTGTCTTCGATATCGCAGGCTTTGCGATATTCCTTCTTGGCGACAAGATAGTTGTCGAGTTCTTCGGGGTTGAAGTCATGATCGACTCCCCCTTTGAACTTCGGATCGGGGTCGTGCAGGAAGTACTGACGGTAGTACGTGGATTCGTCAGCGGTCCCGATTTTCTTCTGATAGATGACGCCAACGTGGTATTGAAGGTGAGTCGATTTGCGATTCCGCTTGACCCCTTCAATCATGAATTTCCCGCCCTTTTTCACCCAGCCGTAGCGGTCGGGAACTGCATCCCATTCGGCTGAGGTATTGTAAGCGAGATTCCATCCGTTCATTTCCCACACTTTTTCGAAGTGAGGTTGCAAGCGGACGATCGACTTGGTGGTTGCCTCCATTTCGGCCCACAATTTGGCGTTCTTCTGCTTTTCAAAATCGGCGTACAGCATATTGACTGCCACACCACGCATACCGAGCAGAACGAGGTTCATTGTGGCACTGGACGGGTCGACATCTCCCAGGTCAGCTTCGCCAAGCTCATACTTGGCTCGTAGCTGAGCGAGTGTTCCGCCCGTTCCGTCTTTGCCGTCAGAAGGCAAGCCGAGAGCAATAATCGGGATCAGCAACACGAGGATGCCGCCGAGATACGTCAGTTTTCGCTGTTGAGAAGTCATCCCGTTCATTTGGACTCCAGTTCACGAACACGCAGAGCAAAATATCCCAGCAGGATGCATGGCAGCAGATAGCCCAGCGTGACTAACACGCAGGGAAGCAGTGCCGAATCCCACGGAACATCAAACCCGTTCGCTACGTACTCAGACATGTTATTGAACGTCGCCAGGCGTGGTATGATCTGCTTACAGAGCCACAGGAACCCGGTCAGTTGATTGTCGACGCCCACCATGATCTTCATGGCGGGATTTCCCTCGGGAAGTTCCGTCGTGTCGTTCATGTGAGTGTAGATTCGATAGATGGATTCCAGGAACCCACCTCCCTTGAATCCGTTCTTGATCGTTTCCAGCTTGATTCTTCTCGCCTGAAGCTTCTTTTTGGCCGCCTGTACGGCTGCTTGTTTCTCGTCGCTATCAGGCATCTTCATCGCTTCGATGTACACACCTTCGAGTTGCTTTACCTGCTGCTCCAGGACTGCAGTGTTCTCTTTCGAGCGTCCCGTGACCAGTTGATCCATGAATTTGTGCGAATCTTCTCCCCCCAGGATCAGCAGGACAAAAGTCAGCAACGCTGCGATGGGGCCCTTCAAGAACGTACTGGAGCAGACGCTGATCAGAATCACGAGGATCATCATCAACTCAATCCCCAGCACCGCTTTGAAGTACCCGGCGGCAAAACTGCGATCAGGCAGGCGGATAAAAAGGTCTGGCCGAGCCATTCCCAGGTACTGCTCACGATCGATACACGAAACTTCGACCGTCAGAGTCCCCTTGGAGGTCACGAAATCCTTGATCAAATCGTAGGTCTTCTCGTCGCCGGGACGTTCCAGCTTCCGGGCGATCTTGTTGCGGACTCCACGGAATTCCCCCATTTCCATCGGGTTCGTGGTGAACGAAATTTTCTTTTCAGGGTTACGGAACTGGAAGTCGTACAGCAACTGGTGATTCATATCCCCCTTGTAGCTGCGGAATGCGAAGAACTGGTTTTCCAGGTTCAGATTTCCCTCAGAGTCGAGAACACTTTCGTCAATTCCGTCGAATGTCCAGATTGCACGAGCCTTGGTGGCCCCTTCGATATAACTGCGGAAGTCGACGATGTCCCCGGTGTTGATCCCCTTTTCGGCGGGAACGCCGTCGCGATCCACGAAGGTCAATTCCCCCTTTACCGGGACGCGACAGACCAGCATTTCCTGAGCTTTCGCAGGAATTTCCCGGACGATCCAGATCCAGCCAACCACCGACATCACGCTGAGGACAAGAGTCCCGATCAGTGTGAAGCCGAGCACGCGACCCATCACAATTTCAAGGCGGCGAGCTGGCTTCGTCACGACCGTATGCAGCGACCGGATTCGAATGTCTTCAGGAATCCCGAAACTGCTCAGCACCAGTGCCATTGGCAGCGTCAACCAACTGATCGCTCGCAGCACAAAACTGACATAGACTTTGACCTGATCATTGGTGATGTCTCCATCGCCACCCCCCATGAACCAGCCTGCAAACATGAACAGCAGCGCGAACACGACGAAGACGGCCAGTGCCTTACGGCGATAGGCCTCGATAAACGTCAGTTTTGCCAGAGCCCAGATGCGTCGAGGTGACAGGCTGATCAGGTCTGAGAGGACACCGCCAACTTCACTCGAGAACATCTTCAGTCCCGAGTTTCCCTGCGAGAGAGCACTCAGGAACGAGACCCCCAGAACGAGAAGCATCATTCCGCCGGCTGTCATCAGCCACGCGAGAATCGCTTCACTGAATACAATGGGTTGCGCGTCAAATGACATGGCTGTTGAAGGCCTTTGATACTAGTCAAGGGATGATGAAAACGGATAGCAACGAAACCAGTTCGCACCAAATCAGGACTTCGCGCCTTCCTTGACGGTCCGGTGACCGGGGCGATCCCGGCTTTCTTGAACCGTTTTCAGGAACAAGTCTTCCAGATTTGCAGTCGGCTGATCCACTTTCAAAACGTTTGCGCCATGCTTCTTCAGGACCGCTTCAACTTCCTTGATGGCCTCAGGAGACAGCTTGGAGCTGAGAATCTGGGTTTCGTCCTGAGCTTTCAGCAGCTCATCAACGCGTCCCATAACCTTCAGTTCGCCACCATAAAGGATCGCGATCCGGTCGCAAACGTCCTGAACGTCGGCCAGCAGGTGGCTGCACATCAGAACCGTCTTCCCCTGTTTTTTCAGGTCCAGGATCAGGTCCTTCATGTCGCGATTACCCAGCGGGTCCAGTCCGCTGGTCGGCTCGTCCAGCATCACCAGATCGGGATCATTGATCAGGGCCTGAGCCACCCCGATTCGGCGGGTCATCCCCTTGGAGTACTCTTTCAGTTGTCGGTGACGTGCCTGAGGTGCGAGTTTGACCTGATCCAGCAACTTTTCTGACCGTTCCTTGCGGACCGATGCGGGCATGTCGAACAGGCGGCCGTAGAAATCGAGAGTCTCATAAGCGTTCAGAAATCTGTACAGGTACGATTCTTCCGGCAAATACCCGATCCGCTCGTTCTTGGCGACATCTGCAGCCGACTTGCCGAGAATCTTGATTTCCCCTTCACTCGGAAACAGCAGCCCCAGCAGAAGCTTGAGAGTCGTAGTCTTGCCTGAGCCGTTTGGGCCCAGTAGTCCGAAGACTTCGCCGCGGCGAACATCAAGACTCAAAGCGTTCACAGCTTTGACTTTCGGGCGACCCCAGAAGTCGCGATAGACCTTGCCCAGGTTGCGAATCTCAATCACAGATTCAGAGGACTGACCAGACTGGCTCATGCGGGCTCCCGCTCTCGAACGGATACTGATTGAAAGACGATGTAACGACTGTATGAATTGTTCCGAACTCTGCTGCTTCACAGGACAACCGGCAATTCCGCCGATCTGAGCGCGAACCGCGACGCAGAACTTCGAAGATGCCCGACCTTACGCAACAGAATCGTGATTCGTTTGGACCAAACTGGATGAATGTCAGAACTTTACACGTTGGCATCGTTTCCTGTGACGCCCAAGGTGCAAATTCGGATTTTCCAACGCAGTATTCCGTCCAATGGTAAGAATGCAACCGTGGTGTCGCAAGCAGGTTACCCCTGCTGATTTCGCAACTGACCTGCAGAAGACTGGAATATCTTGCGAGTTCGTTGCAATCCGTCATCTTCGCCATCCGTTCGGCTCAAATCCTGAGCGGATGCCTCGCAAATCCGGCATCCAATTGTCTGAATGTGAAATCTGAGGTATTGCGACAGGCCATCACCAAGCCTGCCATTCACGAATGCGGCGAGAACCGCGCGAGGCGGGCAGCTCCAGCGGCCACGACGCCACATGCCGCCGATTGTGAGATCCCCGCGGTCGGTTCTCTCCAGTAAGTCGACGAGTCTTGCTGTCAACGGCCCCGAATTTCGTAACTGGCGTTCCACTTCGGCAGCCCGATCTGACGGCAGACGTTCATCAATGTATGCCATGAGTTCTTCGTCGGTGAATTCGTCACGGCTCATTGAGGCGAATGTCCTTGAGGCGGCTTGTGTTAACACGTCGACGGGATCGGAGGGACGATCCCGGTGCCGTCTTAACGAATCGGAAAACACAATTGCATGTCAGGGATCGAGCAATGCATCCTTGCGACACTTTCTGGCCACCGTTAGCATACCACGTGTCGCCCGAAAATAATGTTATCCACAGAGATGACCGTTCCAATTTGCAATCGCTTGCAGATTTACAATGACGGATTTCCTTGGGTGGTCGACGCGTCTGACCCTGGGTCTTGATCATCCAAAAGACGTTCGCCGTGATCGAATATCGACAATTCAAAAACTCTGATCCCCCTCACATCCTGCGGATGTGGAATGAGTGCCAACTGGGACGCAGCGCAGCGACAGGGTTGCGGTGCGATGAGTTTGACGAATTGATTATCGCTCAAACTTATTTTGACCCAGCGGGCATGATTCTCGCCTGCAATGATGGTCAGGTGATCGGATTCGTTCACGCCGGGTTCGGGCCCAATGCTGACCGCTCTGGACTCGGACATGAAGACGGGATCATCTGTGCGGTCATGGTCCACCCGAATTTTCGGCGGCGGGGGATTGGCACCGAACTGGTGCGACGTGCAGAGCAATACCTGCGTTCTCGCGGGTCGACCAGGATTTATGCTGGCGGTGCCGATCCGCGCGATCCCTTCTATTGTGGCATTTACGGTGGCAGTCAGTCCGCCGGATTTCTGATGTCGGATTCCGCCGCGGAGCCGTTTTTTGCCAAGCTGGGCTTCATCGCGTGCGAACAGCACCTGGTTTTCCAGCGTTCGCTCGGCGTCGGTTCCGCTGACCCTGTCGGTTCCCGACTGGTCAATGTGCGAAGAACGACTCGACTGACAGCGTTGAATCAGGATCCCAAAACATGGTGGTGGCAGACTCGCTATGGGCGTCTGGATGCCATGCATCTGGCACTGGTTCCGCGTACGGGCGGCACACCACTCGCCAGAATCACCGTTGTTGGCCTGGATCGCTATGTGACAAGCTGGGGGACGCGAGGAATCGGCTTGCTCGGCCTGTACGTCTCGGAAGCGAATCGTCAAAAGGGCTATGGGCAGGCCCTGCTGGTTGAAGTTTGTCGACGGGTTCGCGACGACATGGTTCAACTGGCAGAGGCACACGCGCCCAAGTCAGACCCCGCAGCGATTGCAGTCTTGGAATCTGCCGGGTTCAAGCAAATCGATGCAGGACAGGTCTATCGATTGAAGGGATGAGGCCGATAGCCGCTCGGTAAATCACATGAAGGCCGACAGGTTTCAGCCTTCATGTTTTATCCCTATTTCTTCTGATCCGTAGATACGGCGTAGCCCGCTATTTGGTGCTGGGACACGGAATAATCGGGTTTTTCGTTGGGTCAATTCCTTCCTGATCCTTACTCCACACCCCTTTGCCTGACGAATAATCCAGAATCCAGATACTGTCGAAATCCTTGTCATCCCATGTCGTAGGAGCGCCGTTAGGTTCGAGTGATTTGGCGAGCGCCGGAATCTGGCTATGTTCCCACACCATCAGCACGACCTTTTTCTTCGACTTCACAACCGTGGCAGCATCGTCAGTGTCATCTTCTTCAAATGTCGTATTGATTTTCAAATTGTAAAGCGCGGCAAGGGGCGATGCTGTCTGGAACATACGCGCGTGCCCAGTGCTAGAACCAGTATCAAGCTTTGGGGCATAAATGTGGTTTGGGACTCCGAACTTCTGGACAATGACATCAGGCAGTTTGAGTGATCTGTTCAGCCCCGCGCACGATAGATTTCCATTATCCTTTACGACATTCCCTTTGTCGTCCTTCTTCGGCGGCTTTTCACCGTGTCGAACGATCACGACCTTTAAACTGGGATCTGGGTCAGCAGCGACGACCGAGTGCGGAAGTATTGCCAGTAACCCGATCAAGCATGACTTTACGACCGTCAGTTTCATAGCAGCGATTCCTTCTTAGATGTGAGTCCACAAATACCGAACAGAGAGTCGGTTATTCTGCAGTCTAAATCTGTCAGGCACAATTGATCATTAGCTTTTTGTGACTTCTCGATCAGCACAAAAGTTGTGTGGGAGATTGGTATTTCTGGGGCATGCTCACTATCGGCACCCCTCTGGGGCACGTCGTCACTGTCTGGCAGAGTGCCTGCCCGCATCGTATGATTTGGCAGACTCTCTCCGAACTCCTGCTTGGTTGGTTCGGGGGTGTTCAGCATTCGAAAGCTCCGGGAAAGGTTTGATGATGACTGTACAGCAGGTTCTGATTGACGGGCAGTGGCTCACATCGGCAGGGACATCTACGTTTCAGGCCGTGAACCCGAAAACGAAAGAACCATTGCCTGGCAAATATCCGATCAGCCCCTGGGCAGAGATCGTACGTGCGATTGATGCCGCATCGCGGGCTGCCGCGATTGTTCGCGACTGGAGTGGTGATCGGTTTGCAGCGTTTCTTGAGAAGTTTGCTGATCGAATCGATGCTCGTGCTGCTGAGCTGATCGAGATGGCAAATCTTGAGACAGCTCTTCCTGTTCAGCCACGATTGAAGGATGCGGAACTGCCGCGTACGTCCAATCAACTTCGCCAGGCAGCTCAGGCGGCTCGCGATGGCTCGTGGACCAGTCCTACGATCGATACTGCTCCGAATATTCGGTCCATGTTGCGACCGATTGGGCCGGTGGTTGTTTTCGGTCCCAACAATTTTCCATTCGCATTCAACAGCGCTGCTGGTGGTGATTTCGCGGCCGCAGTCGCAGCAGGCAACCCCGTCATCGCCAAAGGGCACTCCTCACATCCCGGCACGACTCGAATTCTCGCTGAGGAGGCTCAACTGGCGGCGAACGAAACCGGAATGCCAGCCGGGTTCATCCAATTGATCTATCGAACCAGTCACGATGATGGCAAGCGTCTGGTGTCGCATCCCGCGATCGGTGCGTCTGGTTACACCGGCTCTCGATCGGCCGGCAGCCAATTGAAAGAGGCTGCCGATCGAGTCGGAAAGCCGATCTATCTGGAGCTTTCCAGCATCAACCCGATCTACATTCTGCCGGGGGCAATTCGCGAACGGAGTGCGGCACTCGCAGAGCAGTTTGCCTCGAGTTGTCTGATGGGTGTCGGGCAGTTCTGCACGAATCCGGGCTTGGTCGTGGTTCGTGCTGGAGCCGACACAGAAGACTTGATCCGGCAGGTCGCCGAACGATTCCAGGCTGCTCCCGTCGGTACACTGCTGGGACCAAGTGTCCAAAGCCATCTGGAAACGGGAGTACAAACTCTCGTTGCAAACGGGGCTACTCTTGTGACCGGTGGTGCCAGTGGTGGTGGAACCGGATACTGCTGCCAGAACACCTTATTGCGGGTCTCTGGTTCCAAATTTGTTGCCTCTCCAGCGGCGCTGCAGACAGAAGCCTTCGGCAATGCTTCGCTGATTGTGGTCGTTGAATCCGATGCGGAATTCATCTCGGTCACACAAGCCTTGGAAGGCAATCTGACCGGATGTCTGTACACCGCCAATGACGGCAGTGACGATCCGCTCTATGACCAGATCGCTCCGATTCTGCGTCAGAAAGTAGGCCGGTTGCTGAATGACAAGATGCCGACGGGCGTCGCTGTTGTTCCGGCGATGAATCATGGTGGGCCGTTCCCCGCGACCGGACATCCAGGATTCACGGCCGTCGGTATCCCGGCTTCTCTCAAGCGATTCGCGATGCTGCAATGTTACGATGGCGTTCGTCCACATCGACTCCCCGCGATGCTCGCAGACAAGTCTCCGCATGGCGTGCTCTGGCGCATGATTGATGGCAAGCTGATGCAAGGTGACGTACCAGCGAAGTAGATGAGAAACAATGCCGAGGGGTGAAGGGAATTGAGCCCCCGGTGTTGAAGTCAGGTTCAGTCGGGTTCACGCCCCGGGTGCTGACAGGACGGTGAACACGACCGCTGGGTCGCAGCGATGACGCAGATGGTCGTTATGAGATGCGAATTCAAGGAGGATCAGGATCATGTCATTACAGACAACCCGGGCATCGACCGGTTACTGGGCTTGGGCGACCGTCGTAGGGTGTGCTCTGGGTAGCATCGTGGCTGGCTTCGTGCTGTTTGTCGAAGCTCCTCCACCCAATCGTCTGGCGATTGTCACCGGCAGCAAAGATGGAGCGTACTTTCGTTTCGCTCAGCGCTATGCCGAACTGCTGAAGCACGATGGAATCACACTCGACATCCGCACAACGAAAGGTTCGGTCGAGAACGTCAATCTGCTGCGTGACGAGGATTCCGACGTCTATGTCGGTATGGTTCAAACCGGGATTGCAGACCCTGCGCAATGTGAAAAGCTGTATTCACTCTGCAGTCTTTATCGTGAACCACTCTGGATCTTCTATCGAGGTTCCGAAACGGTTGACCGGCTGTCACAGTTGATTGGACGACGCGTTGCCATCGGCCCGGAAGGGAGCGGGACGCGTGCAATCGCTCGACAGCTTCTTCAGGCCAATTCCATCGACGAAACTCAGGCTGACTTTATTGCCAAGTCTGGAAACGATGCCGCCGAGGCCCTGGAGCGAGGTGACCTTGATGTCGCATTCTTCGTGGCTGGAATTGATGCTCCTTACATCCAACGTCTGATGATTGACCCAACAATCAAGCTGGCGGAACTCTCCAATACCGAGGCCTATCTGAAGCGGTTCCGGCATCTGTCGACGGTGACAATCCATGCGGGATTGATCGACCTGAAGAAGAATATTCCTTCAAATGACATCGTCCTTCTCTCACCAGCCGCAACGCTTGTCGGCCACAGGTCACTTCATCCCGCGTTGATAGCCTTGCTTCTAAAGGCCGCTTCGCGTGTTCATCGACACGGGGATCTGCTGTCGAATCCGAACGAGTTTCCGTCGACGGCGTTCGTTGATTTGCCGTTGAGTGACAATGCCGAAAACTTCTTTCGTCACGGCCCCCCGGTGCTGCAGCGGATACTCCCGTTCTGGCTGGCTTCGCTGGTTGACCGTATGAAGCTGATGATCATTCCGCTGATCGTGCTGCTGATGCCGCTGATTCGTGCAACTCCACCGCTGGTTCGCTGGAGAACTCGGCGAAAGATCTACCTGTGGTATGTTGCACTCCGTCAGATCGATCAGCGAGCGATTGTCGGTATGTCGACCGCAGAAGCCCAGAGGTCACTCGATGGCCTGAACGCTCTGGAACAGCAGGTCGCCAATCTGGGTGTGCCGCTCAGTTACATGGAAGAATACTACAACCTGCGACTGCATTTGAATCTGGTCAGAACTCGAGTTGAGTCGATGATCCGGAACTGATTCAGACCGCCGGAAAGTGGACCAAGCCATCAGCTTGGCGCGGTGTCACGGAAGTGACTCAATCGCCTGAAGCATGCGTGACCAGCTTTGTTCCATGCGAGTCACGTACTCGGCCCACTTCGGATCCATTTCATGCACGAGCGTCGTCGTGCAACCCGTCCCATCAGGTTCGAATGTCAGCGTGACTTTTGAAGGATTTTCAGCCTCTTCTTCCGCAGAAGCACTTTCCCCAACGATCCAGGTAAACACAATTCGGGACGGACTGACCAGTTCCAGGTAGGTCCCTCGGTGAACCGCCTCCATCCCGCCACGCTGGTCGGAAAAACAGAATTTGCCGCCGACCCGCGGATCAATCTCGATGCGTCGAATCTCTCCCGGAAGCCCGAAGCCTTTCAGAGCACTGGCCATCCATGAACGAACTCTGGTGGGATCGAGCCAGGCATCGAACATCTTTTGAGCAGAACTTTGAAAGTGATGTGTAACGCGAGCCTCGATGGTTGAGCGATTTGGGGAATCCATCACGTTATTCTACTGTTGAATTTAAAACGTTGGTTCGGAAGGGGCGTCGACTTTAGTTTCGCCGTGTGGGCTTCGAATTTGCGGCTCATGCGAAGTTTTTGGGGATAGGATTGCAAAGTCGTGCTAACCCCGTAGCGTGAACTTGGTGTGATGGAGAGTAAGGATTCGTTGTTTGGTTTCGGTAGCCGTAGGCGCGTTTTTGCATCGCGCCGATTTTATTGTTGATGCCTTCAATGCGTCCGCTGCCGTGCGACGGCACCGATCGTCGAGGAACTGCTCGGCAGCCTTAATGGAGTTCTGATTTCAGAACTGTCGGAGATCCTCTTTCAGGTAATCGGCACTCGCCAGTGGCTAGTTGAGTGCCAGTGCCATTCGACGTGTTCCGGGATTCGGAAGCCAGCAATTCGCGTTCTTATGTGCAAACAACTGATGTGGCAGGTGTGTAGTATTATGCAGTTTCGCCTGACGTACTTTGGGGCGGGCTCGCAGTTGATTTCTAGGCATATCCATTGTAAATCATTCAGTCAACGGCAGTTTGTGCCGATTTCTGGACTGCAACTCATGTTTCAATGGAAAGCTTAGTGATGCAAAACGTAAATTCTCGCGCGAAGATTTGTGTGTTCACGTTGTTTTGTTTGGTTGCTTTTGCACATGGCTCCTCGTCGTGCTTTGCGCAAACGATTTCGACCCAAGTAACTACCGGCTCGGTTCCCCCGGGCATCACCGTGATTCCGATTTCCCTAAAGCTGCAAGGTTTGCCGTCGACAAGTGTGGTCGACGTCAATTTCTGGAAAGTTACGGGTTACGATCAAAATGGCGGCCCAATTCGCGCAGTGACCGCGACTGCCACAACGAGCCTTTCGGCCACATACGCATGGGTTATGCCAGGGTTTCCTCAATACGGAACATATTTTATTGGTTTCACGGGCAATTCGTCACTTATCACTGGTACTGGGCCGTACGTTGTGTCATTTACCAACGGTGGTGCCGAAGTTGCGTGGACTTTAGTTTCGCCGTGAGGGCCTCGAATTTGAAGAAATCGGTATATGTCGAGTGAGGGCAGCCTGCTATTTTTCCAACGAGGGGTTTGGCAGAACGCGTAGCATTTGAGTTCACTTTATGCATCCAACAATAGAAAGACGTCGCTTTAAGAAGAATCCTGTCCTGCGGCGGGGAATAACGGTTATCGAGGTCTTGGTCAGCATTGCAATTGTTTCCCTACTCTTGGCAATTACGCTTCCCGCACTTCAATCCGTTCGAGAAATTTCCCGTCGGGCGAATTGCGAGAGCAATATTCGGCAGTTGGTGCATGGCCTGATGAATTACCATGAGACACACCAATCGCTGCCACCGTCGCGCGTTGGTTCACTGGATCCAACTGTTCTTCCTGATCTTGGGCTGACCTTTCTTTTTCCGTTTCTCGAAATTCCAAATCGCCAGTATTTAATTCAAAGCGGTGTAGGCCATGTCACGTTGCTCGAATGTCCCTCGGACGGTGATTTGTCGACCGTCCAACAGCCAGTGAGTTACGCCATCAACGAAAGTCCTGGCATGGGCTCGGGGAGTCCATTCAATGGTCCGTTTGGGAGTACTATCACAACCTCTGGCTACGATTCGCGTACAGCAGTCAAATTGAGCCAAATAACAGATGGTTTGAGCTCCACTGCTGCGATTTCAGAGGGGTTGGTTTTTCGTGCCGGAGGAACGGAAGCCGCCGCAGTCCAGTCGCCGGCAAGGTATGGCTTTTATGTTACCGTCCCCCCCGTTTCGGCTACCACGCGTCAATTTCCGTTGTCGGCCGCTGCGCTGGCTGAAAGAAGCGACCAGGCTGCCGCATCCATTCGAGATTGCCTGAGCGGGCCGCGCCGCTTCATTGCGCAAAGTGCTCCTTCGATCACTTCCTGGGGACTAGTACAAAACGGTCCGGTAGGCTACACACATTGGTGGCAACCCAACTCTCCAGGGTGCGGCTCCTTGAATAACGCGCCAGACGGAGGATTTGTTGGCTTGAATAACCGTGCTGCAAGCGCACACACGGATGGTGTCAACGTCGCTTTTCTCGACGGTCATGTCCGGTTCGTCAGTAGTCAGATTGATGTCAATGTCTGGCGCTCGCTTGGTACTAGAGACGGGTCCGAGCCTGTATCAGAAGGATCGTACTAGATGCGGTGGATACTCGCGTTGGCATTGATCGGTTTGAACATCGGTTGCAGTCGGCAAATACCGTCGCAGCTCGAATCCCCATCTTCGGCTACTTTTGTGCAATTATCGAATGAGCTGCCTGTTGATCGCAAGCGAGCGATTCTTAAGAAATGCTTCGTTGACGGGGTTGATTTGACGAACCCCACGAGTACCCTCCGCAAGTCTGCCGGAAGTTCTGTCGACATTTCCGGCCAGATTGCCCCCGGAGAGATGGGGATTAGCGGAATCGTCCCAAATTGGGTTCGTCGGAAAGGCGAACCGAACGAACCGATTTCTCAGACGCTCGACGTTAATCATCCAAAGTTCACATTCATGTTAAATGTGTTTGAGAGCGACATTTCCAAAAACCCCAAAGCAGTGTACTTGAATATGGTTGAATCTCGACAACTCGGTGAAGAAACGGAGTTTCGGTTGCGCTTCGACGCCCCAAAAACCTCAGGCCGTTATGTTATTGACTTGAGGCTTGTTCGCTACGGTGCGGGTAACAGCCAAACGGACGGTGGCCCGACCTCCATCTTCCTTCCAATTTGGCGATGTGAAATGGTTGTGAACTGATCGACGGTACAACCTATTCCTGTTTCTCAGCAACGAGTTTTTCTCCGGTCGCGGGAGCCTTCAGCGTTGGTTCGCCGCTGAGGAATCCTTGCTGAACAAGAAAGCGGTCGGCTGCAATCAGAGTGGTGGTGCGCCATGGATCTTTATTGAAGAAGCCGTGAGCCTGCCCGATTGCCAGATAAACTTCTGTCGTCTTATTTCCTGCAGTCTTCAGATCGGATAAGGCAAGATCCCAGCCCTTCTTCCACTGATCCTGGTCCCCGAAGAAGACGATCGCAGGAGGAAGCTTTACCTTGAGATACTTTCGAACATCCACTTCGGGATCGTTCGAGTCATCGAGTGCAAATGCGGGATTGAACAGCAGGTATGCTGCGACGTGAGTATCGATGCCTGCGGGGTCCGCCGGATCATTCAACCCGGGATTGGTGGTTGCCAGGACCGAGATGTGTCCGCCCGCAGAACCGCCACCTGTGATGATCCTGTCGCTATCAACCCCTAACTCGGCCGCATGCTGCTTGAACCATCGGATCGCCGACTTGGCATCCGTAATGCAGACTCGCTTACGAGTCTCGCCCGGCGGCAACTGTTTTGCGTCTTTGGCATTCAGCATCTGGTATTCCGCCGTGGCACAGACGAGTCCGCGGCTGGCAAAATATGAACACGCCACCCGAAACTGATCTAACGAGCCACCTGCCCATGCACCGCCGTGAAACAGGATCAACCCGGGAACCTTCGATTTGGATGGATCGTGGTTTGGAGGCGAAAAGATCTCCATGCGCCGCGGTTTACCGGCAGAGTGCTTGTAGACGACACTTTTCCCGGCCAATTCGGCTTCGCGTTTTTCGGATTGAGATGCGGGAGCCCCGGTGACTTCATCTGCCGTCGCTTGTGACGTCGTGACGAGCAACATTCCCAGGACGAATGAATTCGCAAAAAATCTCATCGTTGATGTTCCCTTCAGGAGTTTATCGATTCTCAGCGGTTGCAGTCAGCTTGTCCATCCATCGCTGGACCTGTAAGGCATCCTGATAAGTTGCGCCTGCGGGAACAGGAATCAGGCCTCGAACAACTCGACAGAAAGTTCTCAGTTCTTCGGCCATCATTCCGGCCGGGCCACTGGCACCGGCACGAATTTCGAGCGGCATTGGCCATTCTGCCGATTCCGACCAGACATCAATCGGACGAGGGTTTGGCAGGATTCGTGCCGACCATCCTTTTCCAAAAACCTCCATCCGATCGAATCCTCGAGGAGCCATGCCGGGGGGTGTCATGTACGATGCCGTGAAAGTAGCCAACGTTCCATCCGCCCATTGAAGCTGGGCATTCGCCAGATCGATGGCACCGGTAGATGTCCGGTGATAGCAGGCTTGAAACCTCGCTGGCTCGGCTCGATTCAAAAGTACCTGAGTCGCATAAAGGTCATGGACCATTGCCGCATGTAACGGATTCTCACCCGGAAACGCTTCCACAATGCTGGCCGGCCGATGTCGGACGCAATCGATGTAATCCGGGGGACCACGACGAGCGGCTTCATCTCGAAGTTGCTGGAATTCACTGTTAAACAAGATGATGTGCCCCAGCATCAGATTCGCGGAATCGGGTCGAATCAAAGGACCAAGACTCAGGGCCTCGTCGAGATTTTCAGATACAGGCTTCTCGAGCAGAACGGATTTTCCCGCTTTCAGCAGGGCCGATGCGACTTTGACATGCTCTGCCGTCGTACAGGCGACGACCCAGGCTTCTGCGGTTGATTCACGTAGAGCCTGCTCAAGGGATGTCCATCCTCGCACTCCGGGAATTTCGGCCATCAGTTTCGCAAGGCTTTCAGGACGCCTGGCAACAAGTGCGACGAGTTCGGCTTCGGCCAGACCAGCGAGCGTCAGTGCGTGGAGGCGGCCGAACCGACCGAGGCCGATTACGCCAATTCGAACGGGTTCATGTCGCATCAGTTGTCTCCGGTTCGACTGTTGCGGCCATCAGCATGTGCTCGGTGCCGCGGCTAACGCCAAACGGAGAATAACGACAATCGGCCGTTTTTGCCGTTCCGGGCATTTGCGATCTGTGATCGGGACGCCGGAATTCTTGGCACATCCTGCACGAAGCGATTGTCAAGCAGAGTTACCGCAGATCGAAACGGGGCCGTATCCCGACTTCCTGTCATTTCGGACGACCATCGATCAAATCGGTGACTGGACCAGACGAATCTGCGCATTTGATCGGCAAGATTGGCCGATCAAATTGTTGTCTGACAACTTGCGGAATGAGGGAAACAGACCTCAGTTTGTTTGCCCTTGTGAGGACTCGACGGAGCTAGTCCCCAATTCACCACTGCCTGGTTTTATGTCTGTGACTTCGTGGGCAGATGGCACACACGGGTTCGTTCCGGGCCGGAAAGATCGCTCTATGATTCGCCTCCAGAATTCTCGCTGGTTTTCGACCGTCTTGGTCGCCGCATTGACTCTGTCATGTTCCACCGGTTGCAA
The DNA here is from genome assembly GCA_963977965.1 of uncultured Schlesneria sp. GTDB lineage: Bacteria > Planctomycetota > Planctomycetia > Planctomycetales > Planctomycetaceae > Schlesneria. The sequence goes on along the minus strand of CAXBSB010000004.1, from coordinate 54,261 downwards.
ACAAATGTCTTCCTGGAAGAACATGTCGGCGCGGCCTTCAACGTCGACAGCCGACCCGTTTGCATATCCACAGAACAGTGATACGTATTTCCATCAGCCCGAAGGGGCACCGCTGTCACCTGTGCCTGAACTACCGGCCCCGGGGCCAGAACTTCCTTCGCCGGGTCATTCGTCGCCAATGGACCCGCCTCCGCCACCTGTTCCGACCGAAGGAGCCAATGCTCCAAAGGGACCCATGGGATCAGTCACTTCGCGACTGAAACAATTGATGACGCCACGTCCCGTCAGCTTCTTTAACAAGCGTGAATCTCGATCAGAATATGTCGAAGCATCGCCGATGAAATCGCAACCTGCGGTTTCCAGTGCGACCCGTCGACCTGTGGAAGAATATCGACCATCTGCAAATATTGAGCGTGCCAGTTCCCGTCTGGCAAACCAGACTCCTCAGGTGAGCAACCAGCAATCGTATTCGGAACCGAGTCCCAAGAACGGACCGAAAGTCATTGTGACACCGGGTTACGGTTCGTCATTCCCAGCGAAACCACTGCCAGATGGTCCCGTAATTACGCCCGGTTCTCAGTATCTTTCAAACCCTTCGTCACGTGATGTTGCGATCGAAAACTGGCCGCACGCTCAGGCTTCGCAGCAGAATCGTGGCGCGGTTCACTTACGAAAACAACCGGCCCCTGTTTCGGCGGACACGTTCGCTCCTGCAGAACAGCCTTTGCAATTGAATCAGAGTGCTCCTCCGGTTTTGGCTCCGCCTGTGTTAGCTCCGCCCGCAGCGAGCCCTGCCAGTGTTCCGCTGTTGCTGCCTCCTGGACCTTGAACATTTTCCAGTTTCTCTGCTTAGCATCATTTGAATACGAGCATCTCCAGATCCGGCCGGGCAAATTGGTGTGATGGATTCACAACGGGTCGTCGCTCTGATTGATGCTGTCTGACGTGAGTCAGTAGCAAGAAGTTTCAAACAGACCTTGCGATCTTCATGTGGTTTTGGTTGAGTTTGATTAAAATTGCCGAAAGGTGTTAGCGAGCAGTCCCCTGCGAGGCACTCCAGTGGTGATGTCGCGGGGTTTTACCAAAGAGACGGAACGATGAAACGACGGCCCGAAGGACTCGGGGGCATCCCTTCCCCACGCCGCGCTGGTATTCAAATCGCCACCTGCCTGGCATTTCTGCTTGGCATGTCAGTTTTACTGCATCGTGCCCCGGCTCAACCTGCCCCCAGCGAACCTCCTGTCGCTGAGGCGCCCATCGCCGAATCCCCCGCAAAGCCGTCGAAAGCACCGGCCCCTGCACCTAAAGGGATTCCTCGAGAACCGATGGAAGTCCTGATCGCTCTGGGCCCGTTTCTTTATCCCCTGGGTCTGGCATCGATTGTCGTTGTCTGGTTTTCCATTGAACGACTGGTCGTACTTCGGCGAGGTCGAGTGATTCCACGGCCGTTTGTTCGAAGGTTTTTTGAACATCTGGAAGAAGGAAAGCTCGATCCCAAGTCGGCTTTGAAGCTGTGCGAAGAAAGCGGCAGCCCGATTGCATTTATCTTCGCCCACGGTCTACGAAAGTGGGGGAAAAGCAGTGTTGAAGTCGAACAAGCGATTATCGACGGCGGCGAACGTCAGGTCAGTCAGCTTCGCAAGCATCTGCGAGTGCTGAACGGAGCTTCAACGGTCGCTCCACTGCTAGGTCTGCTGGGGACTGTGGTCGGGATGATTGAATCGTTCAATACGATTGCAACTAAAGCGGCAATGGGAAAATCGGAAGAACTGGCGGCCGGGATCGGATTGGCCTTGTTAACGACGGCAGTTGGGCTGATGATCGCGATTCCGGCATTAATCATGTACATGTACCTGTCGGGACGTGTTGACGCATTAGTTATTGAAATGGACGGACTTGCACAGGAACTTGTCGACCTGATCTCTGCCGAGGGCCTGGCAGAACAGGCTCGAAATGGTCCAAAAAGCGCTGCCAAGCCGCCAGAAGCACGCAAAGCGGTTTGAGTATCGCTGAATCAGGAGGATCGGCGGTCCCATCGGAATAGATCGAATCCCGGCTGAAACTCCGGGTTCAACCCGGGGATCACGAGATGTCGAGCGACCACCAAGGGGGCATTACAACTGTTGCAGCCCCCAGTCCGATTACACCTTCTGTACCGAATTCTGCTCCGCCATTTCGATTTGCGTTTGTCGACGGTCTGCGTGGCATCGCAGCCCTGTCGATACTGGTGTTCCACCTCTGGTGGTACGAGCCTAAACCCATGCCAACCCTGGCTTCTGCTCCCGAGTTCGTCGACGAAGCATTCTTGAAGTTAAGGGGCGGTGTTCAACTCCTGCTGGTGATCAGCGGCTTTGTGATCGCGTATACCTTGCGCAAGACATGGTTTACGGTGCCTGAAGTCACTTCGTTTGTCGGCAGACGTCTGGTTCGACTGGTACCAGCCTATTGGGTCGTGTTATTCGCCGTCATCCTTCTGGATCTGGTGTGCCGGAACCTGCTGAAGCTTCCGTCACCGATGGATGGCCATCTGACAGCAACTCGAATTGTCGCCCATCTGGCGTTTCTGCAGGACGTGGCCGACGTTGAAGCCCTCAGTGCCGGAATCTGGACTCTTTGCATTGAGATGCAGTTCTACGTAGTCGCGGTTCTGGGGTGGGGACTTGCGCAGCGATTGTTTCGTCGGCCGAATCCGGATCTTCCTCAGCCGTCAGCTTTGGGATTGTTGACCGTTTTCGGTCCGCTTGCACTCGCTTCTCTGTTTCACTGGCGAACCATGGAAAGTACATCCCCTTGGGTAACGCACTTTCTGTGGATGTTCTTTCTGGGAATGTGTACATGGTGGACACTGGATCGTACCGTTCCACGTCTGGTCCTTCTGAATCTGGTCATCATTGCCATTGTTGAGCTCTACCTGGATGCGGAATGGCGGTACGAGAACTCGATGGCTCTATTGACGGCACTGGCAATTTACGTTGCCGGGCGCCTGAATTCGTTGCATCGCTGGCTGAATTGGGGGCCGCTGCAGTACCTGGGGCGGATTTCGTATAGTCTTTACCTGATTCACTTTCCGGTGTGTCACTTGATCGTATCCGCCGGCTGGAAGGCTTATGGCAACTCACCGACGCCATTCCAGTCGGTATTAATTCATCTGGTTGCGATTGTCGCCAGCCTGATCGCGGGTCACCTGCTCTACATTCTCGTGGAAGCTCCGAGTGCGCGATGGGCGGCACGTCTCAAGCGAGCTGAAAACGCTTCCCAGTGATCCTCGTGCCAATGAAACGAGTGCGAATCTGGGCGATTTCTGGTTCGTGAAACGCGTCTGCGCGGTTGCTCTCGACGAAAACGGTCGGTACCAGAAATCGTGGAAACCGCCGACGGCCTGAAAAGACCTTGTCCAGTCGAGTTTTTCCGATTCGAACGGCAGGTCGTGCCGATTCCCTGAAATGGTAACGCTACCCGAGACGGGTTTTTCAAAGAAATCTGTCCAAAACAGGGAGTTACGGCGACAGGCGACCTTGATTCGCATTGATCCGCTTTTTGGTGGAAGCTACAAACCGCCGTCTGTTCTCCCAATTCACATCCAGTGTTTTGATCGCCCCCATCCGGTTTCGGTCGCGGTATCCCCGCGTCCTTCCGCAACCGCAGAGGTGAATCGATGTACGTGTCGACACAGCGGCTAATCGCTCGAATGAAATTCAATTCAAAGTACGCTCTCGGGCTTAGCCTCGGGTTGGTGCTGTCGCTTTTCGCACGAACAGGTTTCGGGCAGGACGATCTCACCTTGCCACCGCTGCCAGACATCTTCCGGGCTCAATCGGACCTGGGGAGTTCGCAGTCGATGCTGGTTCCACCACGCGGACCGCGTTCTGAATTCGGTGATGCCGTTCAGGATGGACTGCTGTTTGGAGACCAGCTCAGCGGCCGGACAGGTCAGGCCTACGGAGCTTTGTTTCGTGCTGGCGTCTCAACCGGCCCCGCTGTAGGTCGTGTCGATACGATCGTTCCGATGGAAATCATGCCTTACGGGTTCATCAACAACGCGATGGTCTTCGGAAGTCTGCGAGGCTTTCGTGCTGCGAGTGATGGATGGGGCATGAATCTGGGGGGCGGTATTCGCTATTACTCAGAACGCTGGGACCGAATCTGGGGAGCGAACGTTTTCTACGATTACGATAACTCCAGTGGTGGTCTGTTCCGAGAAGTTGGGTTCGGATTCGAATCGTTGGGATCTTTGCTCGACGTTCGAGCCAACGCCTATGTCCCGAATGGAAAAACGGAACGCCTGCTTTCGACGGAACTGGTTCAGGGAAGTCAACATTTTGTCGGGCATCAGCTCCTCTATGACAACCTCCTGACGTTCGGTGACGCGCTGCGCGGAGCCGACTGGGAACTGGGGATTCCGATTCCCGGTCGAATTCCTCAACGACACGATCTGCGAGTGTTCGGTGGTGGTTACCACTACAATGGTAACAGCGTCCAGGGATTCACGGGCTGGAAAGCTCGAGCACAACTGAATGTTGTTCAGAACCTGGTTGTTCAGCTCGAAGTCATGAACGACAAGATCTTCGATACAAGTGTCGTATTCGGTGCCACGTGGACCTATGGCGGTTTCCGTCAGCCGGAAGATCAAAAGCGAACCCAGTTCGACCGTATGACCGAAATGGTTCGCCGCGGCTACAACATTGCGGTGGCTCGTATTCCTGTCGTGGACAAAGACAAGATCGCGATCAATCCAGTCACAAATCAGCCGTATTTCTTCGAACACGTTGCCAGCTATGCACCTGCGCTAGGTGCTAACGGTACTGTCGAGCATCCGTGGCAAAACATTACTCTGGCCCAGACGGCTCTGAATGCAACATTCCCGAACCCGCTGGATCAGCGCGGTAATATCATTTACGTTCATGCCAACAGCACGTACACATCAGGCCCAGACAATACAGTGACTTTGATTCCGAGCGTGCGGATCCTGGGGGAAGGGACGTATGTTGACACCAACAACGTTCGTCAGGATGTCAAACACACGATCCAGATCTCTGGTCTTGGCAACGTCCTGTTGCCGCGAGCGACTCCAACTACCTTCATCAATCGTCCGTTGTTTGCGAATCAGCTCGGTGATGCTGTCACTCTGGTCAGCGGTTCTGCCGCCGCATCCAGTGAATTCAGCGGGTTCCAGATCGGTGATCCCACGATTGCGTCCAGTGGACCGGCGGGGCGGGGTATCGTCGGTGATGGTGTTGCCAATGTGATTGCCAATCAGAACGACATTAACTATGCCAAGGGTGACGGCGTATTCCTGAACGCGATCAGTGGTCAGGTCACGATGAACGGAACTGTCATCAATAACCTTGGCGATCCTGTCAATGAAATTGCCCTGCATATCACGAATGCTGCCAACGGTGGCAGGTTCAACTTTGGCAAGGAATCGAACACTTCGCGAACCAGCCGCATCAACCACGAAGTACCTGTCGGTTCGCTGGGTGGGTACTCACTCAGCATTGATGGAACCTCAGCCGGCAGCATCATCGATATGCGAAACTCGGATATCTTCGACGGTGCTTTGCAGCCTGTTCGACGCGGCGGCGGTGTTCGCTTGAACAACATCAATGGACAAGCCCTGCTGAACAACATGACTCTCGTCAATACGAATGGCGATGGTATTGAACTGACAGGTGGTGCCGGTGCCGGATCTCGGGTCTCGTTTGTCGGGGCGATCACAGTTAACGGGGCTGCAACCGATTCGATTAACATTCACGATTCCAGCAGTTCAGTTAACTTCACCCCGTCGGTCGTTGGCTCAACGATCTCGATTCAGAATCGAAACCGTGTCGGTTTCAATGTCCACAACAACCCGGGCGGGTCCATCGCCGTTCTGCAGCCGATCACCATCAATACGGCGGCAGGTGCATTGCCGTTGTTTCCAGCTCTCGCCTATGAAAACAACGCAGCCAACTTGACGTTCCGACCACTGCAGGCTGCCGCGACCGTGATTGCGATCTCGGGTGGTGGCCGAGACGGTATCGACATTGGTGTTCAAGGGGAAAATACTGGTCAGTTCAACGTAATTAACGGCAAGACAACGATTGACCAGGTCACGGGTGTCAGCCTGAATATCGGCAATCCGCTGACTGTCGTTTCTCCGGCGGCAGCGTTGCCACTTGCCGTTCCGCTGCCTATTACGGGTGCCATCAACTTTGATGCCCTCAGCATCGACAATCGGGGTGGGAATGTCGTAACGGCCCAGGGGATTGGTATCCAGATTCAACACATGAATCACCCCGTCACATTCAACAATGCCACCGTTGTCGGCAACACTTCATTGAACCAGTCCACGGCTGTCCTGATTCACGACAACTACTATTACAACGTCGGCTCTGGAGGAGTTGCAGGAACCGGCGATCCATTCAATCCACCCACTGCTCCGACTACTCGCGTCGCAGGCGACGTGACGTTTGCCAACCTCGATATCGAAGGTACTATTGCTGGAGGTCCTAACAACGCTTCTGGTCTCGACATCGAAGGACTGGATCCGTCCCCAGGAGCAGGACCTGCTACCGGAAACCGGACACGAGTTACCACGAGCATTCTTGACATCAATCGAACCACGTTGAATACCGGAAGTGGTACAGCTCTGTTTGTTAACAACTCGGGTACCCGGCCAGCCGTTATCAGTCTGGCGACCGCAACAACAAATCCTCCGTCGAACGGATTTACGTCTTCCTCGGGAACAATCCAGTCAGACACGGGTCGAGCGGTTGTCATCCAGAATTCGACGATCGGAGTCGGTTTGACGGCGGTAAGTTCTACCAATTCACCAGCGAACGGGATTTTCCTGGATAACAACGTGAACTCCGGCAGCGAAGTCAAGCAAGACGGTACCACGATCCATCCAGCGACATTTACAGTACGGGGTGGCGGCACCGGTGTGATTGGTTCCGGCGGGGTCATCACATCGTCACTTCTGGACGGTGTATTCGTCCGCAATTCGGAAACCGTCAGTCTGACGGGCATGCGAATCACGGGAAATACCGAAAACGGGATCTACGCCAATACACCAGGCCTGACAGTCGTCAGCAACCAGGTTGACACGAATGGACGGTACGGGATCAACGTGTATGCAGTTGCCGTCCCGGCGACCACTTCAAATCGTACTCTGCAGACAACCAATCCGTTCTTCACACTGCAAAGTTCGATCATCCGCAACAACGGAAACATCCTGGGCGGTTCTCAGGAAGTTCTGTTTACTGCATCACACACGGGTGATTACACGGTCACCATGAGTGGTAACACCATTACGCATGACATGAGTCCCGTTGCTCCGACGACGACAATGGACAGCAACGCGCCATTGCAGCAGGCTCCTGCACCCCGTTCGAACGATGGTGTGTTGATCAGAACGATTCCGATTGGAAACGGTGCCCGCCTCTTTATGACAGCACTCAACAACACGATCTCACTGACAAACGTAACCAATTCGGCGACCACTCCACTGCTGTCTGACATGCATGTCGATTGGAACGGACCCGTTGCTTCGGGGTTCATCGAAGGAAATACGTTTAACTTCGGTGTGGGATCTGGCGAGGGCCTGATTGTTAATCTTGCATCTGTCACCGCTACCGAGCAAGGTTCGCTCTTTCACATTGCCGGTAACACCTTCAGTTCGCCGCGAGGAATCGCCACGACGGGGATCGACGTTACGACTGCAGGGGCCCCGGCAACGATTCTTATCGGGAATCTTGACGGGTTTGCCGGCAACGTCATGAACTTTGTCACACCGAATGCCGGTAACGGGGTCGTCATCGGAAATCGAACTGACGACGTTGCGATGCTGTTCAGTCTCGACACCAACTCGGAAACGCAGATCTTTAACAATACGATCACGATGCAGACGACGACCCAAACCCAGGAAGCCTTGGTGTTCACCTCGATCACAGCTCCGAACACGGGTGTGACGATCTCCGGAAACACGATCACGATGACAGAGCCGAACTTCAACAATCTTCCGTTCCTGTCACGCGGGATCGACTTCCAGAGTGTGATCGTCGGGCCGCCACCGCAGTTGCAGCGAGTTAACCTCTTCGGTGTCGTCGACAACCAAATTCGGATCAACAATCAAACCCGGTCGGTCTTCCCCTGGTTCAACGCTCCTGCCAACGTCTTCAACGGCAAGATTATCGTGAACGGAACTCCGGTACCGTAAACGTGATCACCTGAGACATTCACTGCAGACAGGAATCATGCTTAAAGCTGGGTCGCAAATCCAAACAGGTTTGTGACCCAGTTTCATTTCCAGAGCGTAACAGTTGCGACATTCGCGGCCAGCGGAATCCATCGTCGAATTCGCGAGAAATCTCAGATGTCTGATGATGAAGGCTTGCCCGCTGAAACTCGCGAATCTGGTCCACGTTGGAAATCCGATCGGCAATTTCTGCGACGTTTGGGAAGCACGTCCGCTCATTTTCTCAGTTTCTATCCAAGTACGGGGACGTTGGTGGCAAAAACTCGTGATGCAAACGCTGGAAGCGTCTCTGATTGTCAGATTTTCCCCAAGAGATACTCTCGTTACGACCGATACTGATAGTACAACCGTCAAAGTCGGTGCGGATGGCCGTATCCTCGGCCGTCGAACTGACCGAGAAGCTACTGTTGAATGCTACGATTTTCTTCCAACTTCCCAGGAACGCGAACATGTCCGAGCGAATGACGCTTGGTTCGCTCTTCGTGCTGGCAGCCCTGATCCCAGGGATTTGCTGGGCTCAAGGCGGGTACGGCAATGGTGGGCCACCAGGTAGCTGGCAAGCCCCTCCGCAGGGAGCTCCCTATTCGGGGTATCCCGCACCACCTGCTGCGCCACCGACCATCTACGAGCAATTGCCGGATGATCTCGGGTTTCGTCACGAAGACTCAGCGTTTGAAGTTGCGCTGAAGAATGTGTTTCGACATTCTTATTATCGTGGTGAGTTCCTGCTCTGGTCCGCCAGCAAACCCGGTGATGTTGTCCTGGGGGCGACTCCAACGGGCGGGTACATTACTTCAACCCAGCTTCAGCAGAACCCACCTCTGCTTCCTCCAACCACGTTCTCAATTCCGAATCCCATCGGTACCGTGAATGCCGCTGTCGTCCAACCGACGCTTGGCGACTTCAACATCTCTAACGTTCCGGGATATCGTGGTACCTTCGGTCTGCCGGTTGGGCCGGGCAATTTCGAATTGTCTGCCTTCATCCTGGCAACTCACAAGAACTCTTATGACGGGACTTCAATGATCACCCAGGAAGTTCCTCCCAATGCCACAACAGGTGCTTTGGCAGTCCCGGCCGTGTTCATTGGTGAACCAGTTAACGTTCCCGGAGCCCAAAGCTACCTGCTGTTCACCGACAGCTACCAGGCAGTGCTCAAGACGAGTATCTGGGGATCAGAAGCGAACTACATCCTGGATGCCCCGAACGCTGGAACGGGAGACTTGCTGACCATCAGTCCACTCGTTGGTTTCCGCTACTTGAATTACCTGGAAACATTTTCTCAGGGTGGTATCTACGAAGTTGCTGTGACGGACAACCTGGGGAATGTGACGCTGACACCGAATTCTCGTGCCATCTATTCGTCCAGCAATAACAATTCTTATGGACCGCAGTTTGGCTTCCGTTCTGAAATGTCGATCTCAAAGGTGACATTCGGTGCCGAACCAAAGATTATGCTGGGGTTGAATTCTTACACCGCTTCATTGAGTTCGATCAATGCTCCGTTTGATGGAACGAACACGACGAACTCCAAGAAAGCGACGGTCTTCAGCCCTGTTGCCGATTTGAAGTTGTACACCCGAGTTGCTGTGTCGAAATACGCACATGTCTTCGCTGCCTACAACGTGATGTGGGCCGGTTCGCTGTCACGGCCGTATGACTCGATCGGCTACAATGTGAATGCCAACGGCGGTGGATTCTTCACTCCATCGTTTACCGACTCCATCATTCAAGGCTTGACCGTCGGTGGTGAACTCCGGTTCTAATCATCCGGGCGATCAGTTCGGACAGATGACACTACACACGGCCCGCAAGGGCCGTGTTTCGTTTCCAGAGATGGCCTTCGTAGCCCCTTTTCGAGTTCCTTCTGGTCATCGACAGTCATCAATCGTTCGTCTTGCACAGCCCTTGGCCAGAGGGTACTCTTACGACGCAACAGCCTTTTTCGATGCTTGAGTTCCGCAGATCCGGAGTTTGCGATGAACATGCCCTATGCTCACCCCGGATTGACTCGACGGACGGCAATTCAGGCAGGTGCCGTAGGTCTACTGGGACTGGGTGGCAACCATCTTTCAGCCCTGCGCGAGGCCGCTGCAGAATCGCTGGCGAAAACCTACTCCGCCCGATCCGTGATTTACATCTTTCTTTCAGGCGGGCTCGGTCAGCACGACAGCTTTGACATGAAGCCGCTGGCACCTGACAACATTCGCGGTGAATTTCAGCCGATTGCGACTCGAACACCCGGAATTGAAATCTGCGAGCACTTGCCAAAACTCGCCGCACGAAGTCATCTCTGGTCGCTCGTACGATCGTTGACGCATCCTTCCAATGACCATTCGCTCGGTCACCACATTATGCTTACCGGGCGCAGCATGGCGCCACCGACGTTCAACGCCAGTAAACCGATGCCCGGTGATTGGCCTTCGATCGCATCGATTGCTGGAGACTTGACCCGGCGCCGAAATAATCTGCCCCCGGCAGTCGTTCTGCCAGAACGTCTGATTCACCGGACCGGTCGTGTCATACCTGGACAGTTTGCGGGGGAAATGGGCCCACGGCGTGATCCGTGGTTCATTGATGCCTCGCCATTCAACAGCGAGACTTATGGGGCCTTTCCCGACTATGAATTCCATCATGCACGCGGTGGTGTCCGGACAAAGTCATTGACGTTTCAGGCCCCGAATCTGACTCTGCCTGAGGCCCTCACTCGCGGCCGACTGGCAAATCGCCTGGAACTGCTGAAAGGGATCGATCATCAGCGAGCCCAACTGGAGGCTGCAGCAACAACCGAGAAATTCGATCGACATCGGCAGTCAGCGATTTCGCTGCTGACCGATCAACAGGTTCGTCGCGCGTTCGATGTCACTTCGGCTTCAGATGCGGAACTTGATCGCTACGGTCGGAATTCGTTTGGCTGGTCCATGCTGATGGCTCGGCGCCTCGTCGAAGCGGGCGTCAATCTTGTCCAGGTGAATCTGGGTAACAATGAGGCTTGGGATACCCATGGAAACGCCTTCCCCAACCTGAGGGACTTTCTGTTTCCTCCGACCGATCAATGTCTTTCGGCACTGCTCGATGACCTTGAGGCGAGTGGCCAGCTTCGCGAAACGTTAATCGTCATGGCGGGAGAATTTGGCAGGACTCCCAAGGTGTTCGGACTTCCCGAACATTACAAACTTCCAGGCCGGGATCACTGGGGAGCGGTTCAGACGGTCTGGCTGGCAGGTGGGGGGATTGCGGGGGGGCGCGTGATCGGTTCGTCGGACAAGATTGGAGCCTATCCCGCCGCAGACCCTCAAACGCCCGAAAACTTTGCCGCAACAATTTACTCGGCTCTTGGTCTGCCAGAAGAGGTGGCTTGGTACGACGATCTCGCTCGACCACATCACATCTATTACGGCGAACCGATTCGCGGGCTGACCTGATCACAATTGTGAGGCAAATTTGCCTCATTCTGGCAATTCCTGAGCTAGCTTGGTGGTAGTAGCCCACCTTTGTCTCCTCGGGAGCTGGCTCAATGATTTGCCACAATTGTGATGTTCCACTCGACTGGGATGGAATCAGCCCGGTCGTCGCCTGCGAGATCTGTCGCTCCTACCGTTTTGTGGACGTTCCCGACGGCGTTGGAGAACAGATTCAATCGCTCAATCAGCCTGGGGAATCATGTTGTCCCTGTTGCCGTCGGCGACTGACTTTCGCTGCCTTTGACGGCTTGAAAGTCGAGTATTGTGCGGAATGCGAAGGCGTGCTTCTCGACAACAATGTCTTCGCAATGTTCGTCCGAAACCGCCGAACAGAGTTTCGCGAGGCGGCGTCGCAATCCGCACTTCAAGTCGAGGACCGTCGATTGAAGCGAGTGAACTGTCCACATTGTCGGAGGAAGATGCAGGCCCACCCCAGTTATGGCCCGAATCTGATTGTCATCGACTCGTGCGTCACATGCGGAATGGTCTGGCTGGATTGTCACGAGTTACTGTCAGGATCGATGGAACTCGTCGGATGATGTTGAAACCCGAGTCCACGCCCTAAGCCTACTTCTTTCGCTTCTTGGGAGCAGGCTCTTCTTCTTCGAAGTCTTCAGCGTCGTCGTCTTCGAAATCGAGCGCCTCGATTTCATCGAGTGAACTGCCGGATCCAGTTGAGATTTCATCATCACTGTCGGCCATGACGTCGGCGTCTGAGTCGTCGAAACCGAGTGTTTCGTCGGATTCAACTCCATCTTCTTCATCAACTTCGGCGACATCGTCGTCGATGACCTCGGCGTCCTCAGCGGACTTACCTTTCGGCGAGTCATCATCGGCCGACTTCTTCGGCCCACCGAAAATCAGCAAGGCGAACGGCATCAGGATGACGACGACAACGCACGCCAGGACAATGCCACAGACGACCTGAAAGGTCGTGTTGAGTTTGTCAGCACTGTTCAAGAACGTGTTGACCAGCAAAAACGCGAGGAACCCCGCCGGAACGGCGGCGACCAAGGATACTAATGCTCGTTGAATTCGTCCCACGACTGTTCCCCTGATTCTGCACGGTCAAATGTGCGACCGGTGGATGGTAAATCCGCGCACCAACCGGAAGCAAGATCGGCATACCGTCTGCCCCACCCGCATTCCATCTCACTGCAAGAAAAGCGGTCCGTGATAAGCCTCGTTGATTGTAACGATTTTAGCGGTCGTTGCCGTCAAATCTTTCACGACGACTGAATGGACGGGTCTTCATCGCAGGGAAGTCTTCTCGCCCACCATAATGTTGACATGACAATAGTTGACGCGTAACCTAATTCACGTGGCAGGACAGGCCAAGATTCTGATTCCACATTCGACGGCAAATCAAATGGAGTGGTCAATATGATCGTGAAGCGTCTTTCCGGTGAACGAGGCCACGCTGATCATGGGTGGCTGAACACGTTTCACACGTTCTCGTTTGCCAACTATCACGCCCCTTCGCACATGGGGTTTCGTTCGTTACGGGTGATGAACGAAGACTACATCCAGCCCGGGATGGGATTCGGAACTCACGGCCACCGTGATATGGAGATTATCACCTACGTTCTGTCCGGAGCCCTCGAACACAAAGACAGTATGGGGAACGGAGAAGTGCTGCGCCCGGGTGAGTTCCAGCGGATGTCTGCCGGATCAGGCATTCGTCACAGCGAATTCAATCCGTCGGGCACAGAGCCCGTCCACCTTTACCAGATCTGGTTGCTCCCCATCAGCCTCGGCATCGAACCAAGTTACGAGCAGAAAAGCTTTCCTGAACTCGAACGCCACAATCGTCTCAGGCTGGTGGCATCTCAGGATGCCGCCGACGGTTCTTTGCGGATTCACCAGGACGCACGTATCTTTCTGGCAAGTCTCGACCAAGGCCACTCGGTAAATCACACTATGGTTTCCGGCCGACATGCGTGGTTGCAGGTCCTACGCGGAAGTGTTGTGTTGAATGGACAGCCGCTGGAATTCAGCGACGGCGCAGCAATCAGTCAAGAAAGTCTGCTGGAAATTAAAGCAACTCAATCAGCCGAGATCATGCTCTTCGATATGAATTGACGGCCGGCGCGACGGGCGAATTCGCGTTTGCAAGAACTTGTAGCTGACTGCCGGGCGTGACGATGGTATTATCCTGTGTCTGAAGATTCTCGTTTTGACTCTTCCCGGATGAAACCGAATGCTCAATTTCTCGCTGGAATCAGGTCGTCCAACCGCTTTTCGTGGCCCATCGCGTCGCGATTTCCTTCAGGTCGGTGGACTGGGGTTCTGTGGGCTTTCACTGCAATCGATGTTGTCGGGTGAATCACAAGCCGCTGAAAAAGCGGCCGCTCGGCCGGCTCGAGCCAAATCGGTCATTCTGGTTTATCTCGGTGGGGGACTGACCCATCACGACAGCTTCGATATGAAGCCAGAGGCTCCCGCAGAGATCCGGGGGAAGTATTCACCGATTGCTTCCAACGTTGGTGGCACGCAGGTCTGCGAATTGCTGCCCCGAATGGCCCAGTGCATGGACAAAGTGGCACTGGTCCGATCGGGGGCTCACAATAACGATCACCATGAAACGGCAACGAACTGGGTTCTTTCTGGTCGATTCGGGACACCGTTTGGAGACTATCCTGCGATCGGTGCTGTGGCCGCCCACGAACTCGGTTTCAGCGGAGTTCTTCCTCCGTATGTGGCCGTTCCGCGAAACCCCTCGTTCACCTGGGAACTGGGAAAGAGTGCGTTCCTGGGAGGGCGATACGAGTCGTTCAAAACCGGTGATCCCAACGCAGAAAACTTCAGCGTGAAAGATGTGGCTGTTGCCAACCGCGATGCCAGTCGAACAGAGCGACGGAAGGCGTTCCTTGCGACCGTTGATCAGCTCGGTGAAAAGGTCCGCGGCAATGATCAATTTGCGACCTATGACGAATTCCGCGGCCGGGCTGCTGAAATGATTCTGTCACCGCAGGCACAAGCCTCGTTCGCGATTGATCAGGAAGATGCCAAACTGCGAGATCGCTATGGTCGCAACACTTTCGGACAAAGCTGCCTGCTCGCCCGCCGACTTGTTGAGGGTGGAGTTCGTTTTGTCACCGTGAACTACGGCGGTTGGGATCATCACGGCAAGATCTTCGAGAACTGTGACAAGAAGCTTCCGGAATTCGATCTGGGCTTTTCAGCTCTCATCGAAGACTTGGCGACTCGTGGACTGCTGAAGGAAACGTTCGTCGCCTGTTTCGGGGAATTCGGTCGTACTCCGCTCATCAACAAGGATGCAGGCCGAGATCACTGGGGGCCTGCTGCCAGCCTGCTGTTTGCCGGCGCGGGTGTTCAAGGTGGAAAGCTGATCGGAGCCACAGACAAGCAAGGAGCCCACGTTACGACGAGACCCTACGCACCGGCAGACGTTTGCTACACAATACTCGATTCACTCGGCATTGACCCTCACGTGGCGTTGACGACTCCTGACGGAAGGACGATTGACGCTTTGGAAGAGGGTGAACTGATGAGCCCGCTGTTCGATCACAGTTGAAGGCTCTGGCGCCGCAGGTGTACGGATGCATTCAGCGTGCGACGCGACTAACAATATCTTTCTGAGTCCGCGCAGCAATCTTGCGCTCTCGCAACCCGCACAATCGGAAAACTGACCGCAGGCGGCCCGGCAAGCGGCGGAATTTGTTCCGAACATGGCAAGTTTGCGTACAGCAGTTCGATGCGTTTCATAAGCCCGTTCGTTTCGCGGAAGTTGCATTCCATGACGGCGAATCCGGGAGGCGACTGCCGGGCCGACAGTACGCCTGTAATCACGAACATGCATGAAATCTGGTGACGGGAATCTGAGGGATATTTCACCCCTGAAATACGACCTGAGGATCTCCGTTCTGATCGACAAACGCCTTTTGACGTCTCATCTCACATCACCGAATCCCCTTCGCGTGAGATGCCAAGGATACGCTCCCAATGGACGAGCTTGACGACATCATTAAAGAGTTTCTTGTCGAGAGTTACGAGAATCTTGATCAACTGGATCGGGATCTGGTGGCTTTGGAAGATGCCCCAGATGACCGGAATCGTTTATCGAGCGTTTTCCGTACAATTCACACGATCAAGGGAACGTGTGGATTTCTGGGGTTTCCCATTCTTGAACATGTCACCCATGTCGGTGAAAACCTGCTGGTCAAATTGCGCGATGGCGAATTGCGATTGAACGGCGAAATCACCAACGGCCTGCTCGCCATGGTTGATGCCGTTCGTACGATCCTCGCGAATATTGAAGTCAGCGGGACCGAGGGAAGTGATCAATACGAACCCCTGGTCGAGGCACTTGAACTCTTGCGGTCTGGCAAATCCGTTGTCGCCACCGCAACTGCGTCGGCCCCGGTCGCTGTCAGCTCAGTCGGGGCGGTTCCTGATACCGACGCCGAACTTGTTGAGTCCACCGAAGATCGAGTTGGCGAAACGATTGAATCGATTGAGTCGATGGTGAACGATCTGACTCAGTCCCCTTCAAAGGGTCGCAAACGATCCTCGAAAAAGAGTGAGCCAAAACCAAAGGCTCAAAAGGCTGAACCGAAGGTCAAAGCTCCCGCAAAGCGAAAGACTCCAGCGAAACCCAAAGCGGAAGCCAAGGCAAAGCCAGCCCCCAAGTCGAGCTCAAAGGCCCAGTCCGAGCAAAAATCCAAGGCCGCTCCCAAGCCCAAGGCGGAACCGAAGTCAAAGCGAAGTCCCGCCAAACAGCCTGTCGCTGAAATCGTTACAGTGCCGAGTCTGGCGGAAGCGCCCGTCCAACCCGTTGTGGCAGTCGCACCTGTCGAGCAACCGGTACCAGTCGTTGAATCAGAGATTTCGCATCACGAGATTGCTCATGCCGAAGTCCCGACCAGTCCTGCTCGCAAAGAATCCAAGAGTACGGCTGCCGGGAACGCAGCAGCCAGCAACGATGCCGAATCCTCATCGGAATCAGGAGAGAAGAACCAGGCAATCTCGGAAACGACCGTCCGCCTGGATGTGGCACTATTGGACCGCCTGATGAATCTTGTGGGTGAACTCGTCCTGGCACGAAACCAGATCCTGCAGTTCAGCCAGTCGACATCGGATCCGGGACTGATTGCGGCTTCGCAGCGCCTGAACCTGATAACGACCGAGTTGCAGGAAGGGGTCATGAAGACTCGCATGCAACCGATCCGGAATGCCTGGAGCAAACTTCCGCGCGTTGTCCGGGATCTGGCTCAGAGTTGCTGCAAGAAGGTCGTTGTCCAGATGGAAGGTGCCGACACGGAACTCGACAAAACGATCCTGGAAGCGATCAAGGATCCGTTGACGCACATTGTTCGGAACTCGGTCGACCATGGGATCGAGCCTCCCGAAGTTCGAGTTGCGAACGGCAAGCCGGCTGAAGGAACACTGTGGCTCCGAGCCTTCCATGAAGGTGGCCAGGTCAACATCGAAATTGCTGATGACGGTGGTGGTATCAACCTGGAACGAGTTCGTGCCAAGGGTCTTGAGAAGGGGCTGATTACTGAGGAACAGGCCGCTTCCATGAGTGACCGTGAAGCCATGCAGTTGATTCTGCTGCCAGGCTTTTCCACGGCAGCCAAGGTAACCAACGTTTCGGGACGCGGCGTCGGAATGGACGTTGTAAAGACAAACGTCGAAAAAATCGGCGGGACACTCGATATCAACAGCGTCGCTGGCGAAGGGACGACACTGCGGATCAAGATTCCGCTCACACTGGCGATTGTTCCGGGGCTTGTCGTCACGTGCGGTGGCGATCGCTACTGCATTCCCCAGGTCAGCCTTTTGGAACTTGTGCGACTGGATGCTGAACGAGCACGTGGCGAAATTGAAACCATGCATTCGGTCCCGGTCTATCGATTGCGTGGCCGCCTGCTTCCGCTGGTTTATCTGGATGAGGAGCTTGGTCTTCGTCCACCTCGCACCGAGGCGGAACGGCGTGAAGCGGAAAAGGTCAATATCGTCGTCCTGCAGGCAGAAGATCGCCAGTTCGGGCTGGTCGTTGATCAGATCACCGATACTCAAGAAATCGTGGTCAAGCCATTGGGGCAGCATTTGAAGGGAATTCCTTCGTATGCCGGTTCAACCATCATGGGCGACGGGACAGTTGCACTGATTCTGGATGTGATCGGCCTTGCCCGCCAGGGCCATGTTTTAACGGAGCACGGCGGACGGGCGATCCATGAAATGAATAACAAGGGCGAGCGGTCGCAATCACAGCGATCGTACTTGATCGTCGATCCGGGCGATGGTTCGCGGGCGGCAATTCCACTCTCCTCGGTTGCACGTCTGGAAGAATTCAAGGCGGACCAGATTGAACGAAGCGGACACCAGGCTGTCGTGCAATACCGCGACGAGATCATGCCGCTGATTTCACTCGATGGGGGATATGGAGGCGGATGCGGAGACGGGGCGATGTCGGTCGTCGTCTTCCGAGCTGCGGAACGAAACTTCGGTGTCATGGTCGGCAAGATTGTTGACATCGTGGAGCACGACGCGGCGGGGAACGGTCCGATGATCGCGGGAACGCCGCAGATTATCGGAGGACGAGTCACGCAGGTGATTGATCTGATGCAACTAGTCTGTGCGTGACACAACGTCGACCGAATGGTGGAAGAGTTACAGAGAGAATCATGGATACACAACTTTCCTATTGTACGTTTCGAGTGGAAGACCTGCATTTTGGCGTGGAAGTACTGCGCGTGCAGGAAGTCATTCGTCAGCAGCACATGACTCGAGTCCCTCGATCTTCGCCAGTAGTTCGAGGATTGATGAACCTGCGTGGACAGATTGTCACTGCCCTTGATCTGCGCCGGCGGATCGGGATTCCGGAACGGACCAGCACCAAACCGTTAATGAATGTCGTCATCCGAACCGGAGATGGCCCGGTCAGTCTGCTGGTTGATGAAATTGGTGATGAACTGCAGGTCGATTCGAGCCGGTTCGAACCGTCGCCTGAGACGTTACAGGGAATGCCCCGAGAACTGATTCGGGGCGTTTACAAGCTGGATAACAAATTGCTGCTCGTTTTGAACATAGACCCTGTTTTGAAGCTCTCTGCCTGACCCCATGACTGCCACCTCGTTCCGGGTGTGGTACGACGATCACGATCGGCCGAGTCGGTCGAATGAATGAAGACACTGGAATTAGTCCCCTAAATGCGTTCTTAGGAAAGGTTGTATCGATGTCCTGGTTTCACAAACTTTCGATGATCAACAAACTGTTTGCCACGGTGGTTGGCATCAGCGTTGGTATTGCGGCGGTCGGTGTACTCAACTACCAGTCGCTTCAGACAGTGAAAGTCAACGGGCCACACTACCAGAACCTGGTGCTGGGGAAAGATCTGATCGCAGATACTCTGCCACCGCCGATCTACATCACAGAATCATTCGCGGCTGCTCATCAAATCCTGGACGATGTGCAGAATGAAAGTCGCAATCTTGAGGGCTTGCTGAAGCGCTATCGCCATACGGAAACGGAATACAACACGCGGTTCGATTTCTGGAAAAAAGCCAACCTGAACGACTCGATGAAGGATGTTCTGCTCAAGGAAACGGCCGAACCAGCGAGTGAGTTCTTCAAGGCCATGAAGACAAAGTTTATTCCCGCTGCAGAGAAAGGTGATGTTGCGACACTTCAAAGCATGATTCGTGGCGAACTTTTTGCTCACTACACTCAGCAAGCAGAAGCGATCGCCCACCTGGTAAAACTTACGAATGACTACAACGCCCAGGAAGAAAAACTCGCAGCCGCAACCGTTTCGCGAAGTGTCTGGTTGTCAATTGGTTCGATCGTCTTCCTGATCGCAGCAACACTGGGTCTCGGTTTCTATGTTGCTCGTCAGATCGAGGCAAGTGCTCGTGAAGTGTCGCAGGATGCAGGTGCGATTCGTCAGGTTCTGGAAGCTGTCAGCAAAGCAACCAACGTTGAAGACGCCATGCGAATTACACTTGATACTGTTAAAGAAAGCTTCGGCTGGGCGTATGGCTCGTACTGGAACGTTGATCCTCAGGAAAACGTATTGAAGTTCGCTTTGGAATCAGGCTCAGTGAATCCAGAGTTCCGACGGGTCACCCTGGAAGCGCGATTCCGTGAAGGACAAGGCCTGAGTGGCCGGGCATGGCGCAACCGAGATCTCGTGTTTACAGCAGATATTGGCCAGATGACCGATTGCTGCCGTGCCCCGGTTGCACAACGAGCCGGTGTGAAATCGGGAATCTGTTTTCCAATTATCATTCGTGGCAATGTTGTCGCAACGATGGATTTCTTCGCGATGGAGAAGCTGCACCCCAGCGTCGAGCGGCTGAACGCGCTGCGCAGCATCAGCAATCTTGTATCAAGTGCCATTGAGCGACTTGAGAAGGACGTCATCAATACACGATTCGCAGGAATGATGAATGCCCAGTCTGCAAGTGTTACTTTTGCTGACAAAGACTTCAAGATTACCTATGCGAACGGCCCGGCTCTCGAACTGCTGAAGAAAGTTGAAAAGCTTTTGCCGGTGAAAGTGGATCAGATTGTTGGTCAGAACATGGATATCTTCCATAAGAATCCCGCACATCAGAGAAAGGTTCTTTCAGATCCCAAAAACACACCAGTTCGGACGCAGATGAAAATCGGTGAGGAAGTGTTCGATCTTGTTGCCAATTCCGTATTCGACGACAAGAAACAGTTCCTGGGAACAGTTGTTTCCTGGGAATGTGTGACAGAGAAAATTGCCAACGAGCAGCGAATTAAGGATGCGACTGAACGTGAACGTAAACTTCAGGAAGAGTTACGATCCAAGGTCGATAGTATGTTGGAAGTCGTCAATGCCGCCGCAGCGAGCGATCTGACTCACACAGTCGAAGTTCATGGGTCTGACGCGATTGGCCAGATGGGTGAAGGACTGGAAAAATTCCTGACAGATCTGCGACGCAGCATCGCTGGGATCGCCGACAACGCCATCGTACTCAGCGGTGCTTCGGAAGAACTCACTGCCGTCAGCAGCCAGATGAGCACCAACGCGAAAGAAACGTCGTCGCAGGCCACAATCGTGTCAGCAGCATCGGAACAGGTCTGTGCCAACATCCAGCTTGTTTCAGCCAGCGTCGAAGAAATGAGTGCCACGGTCAAGGAAATTGCGAAGAATGCGTCCGACGCTGCACGAGTCGCGTCTTCGGCTGTTCAGGTGGCTGATGTCACGAATCGAACCATCTCCAAGCTGGGAACCAGCAGCGAAGAGATTGGTAAAGTCATCAAGGTCATTAACTCGATTGCTGAACAGACCAATCTGCTGGCCTTGAATGCGACGATCGAAGCGGCTCGTGCCGGTGAAGCTGGTAAGGGCTTCGCAGTGGTCGCAAACGAAGTGAAAGAACTCGCCAAGGAAACTGCCAAAGCGACGGAAGACATTGCCCAGAAGATCGACGCCATCCAGCGGGATACTCATGGAGCCGTCGAAGCGATTGGAGAAATCACGTCGATCATCAATCAGGTCAACGACATTTCCAATAGCATCGCCAGTTCCGTCGAAGAGCAGGCTGCAACCACAGCGGAAATCGGTCGTAACGTGATTGAAGCGACATTGGGAAGCTCTGAAATCGCTCGTAACATCTCTGCTGTTGCCAAGGCAGCCGAGAATACGACCGAAGGCGCAGCCAATACGCAACGGGCTGGTGAAGAGCTGTCCAGGATGGCCGCCGAACTCCATCTGCTCGTCGGCAAGTTCCGGTATCACACCGAAGCAGAGCAGGCAGAGCAAGCCAGAATCGCTCCAAAGCCTGCTCCGGCAAAGAGACCAGCGGCCCCAGCGGCGAGCCCCGTTGGAAAATACAGACTGCAAACCGCGGATGAACGTTCATTCGTCGAGCCCGTGTGACAGACGCGAGCCATACGTTCAATGTCAAAGGACCGGGCGGCAATTTCTGCCGCCCGTCAGTGACGCTGAACTGACCAGTTTGCTGCCATGAGCCCCAAATTCAGTTTGTATTAATTAACTACAACATTTGAATTACACGTCATTTTGCACTATCTCTTCGGACGATAAAAACGCAGTGAAATCTCACTTGGGTCTGCGAACCCAAAGTTGCAGATTTCTCATCGAAGTAAGGCCTTTCCATGCGTGCACTAATTATTGATGACTCGCGAGCCATGCGGCGGATTTTGCGAGGAATTGTTGAACCGATGGGATTTGAAGTCTCTGAGGCTGGAAACGGCAAACAGGGGCTTGAGCAACTGAACCAGTTTGAAGATGTCGAACTGGTGCTTGTTGACTGGAATATGCCGGAAATGAATGGTCTGGAATTCGTTCAGGCCGTCCGGTCAGATGACTCACGACGCGATCTGAAACTCGTCATGGTGACGACAGAAACGGAGCCCGCCAAGATGGCGCGCGCGATGATGGCTGGCGTTGATGAGTTTGTCATGAAGCCATTCACGCAAGATATCTTAGTAGACAAATTGCGACTGATTGGCGTCGCTGACCCAATACGTTCCAATTAGCTGTTTAAACATCTGTTTACTCAGCTTGATTTCAGAGTCACGTCATCGTTGTCGAGTCGTCAACAAAGAATTCAGAGCATGACATCATGAGTACACTGATCGAACCAGTCGAAGCGGGTACAGTGGCCCTTCCAGCGGCGGTCCTTGATCGACTGCGATCTCGTGCCAACAACTTGAAAATGCTCCCCGCAGTTGCGACCCAGGCTCTTCAGATCGTCGAGGATCCGGATTGCGGAATCAACGAGTTTGCTGCTGTCGTTGAACGCGACCCCAGTCTGGCCGCTGGCATCCTGCGCATGGCGAACAGCGTTGTGTTTTCTTCAGGAAGGCCGGTTTTGAATCTGCATCAAGCGGTCGTGCGACTTGGCTTCCGACAATGCAAGAATCTGATTGTGACGGCGAGTTTCAGCAGCATGATGAAGTCGATGACGCTCGACGAAGAATGGATTCGCGAGACGTTGTCACAGCATAGCTTCACAACGGCATTGTTGTGCCTGAATATGAATCGGACGCTGAATATCGGATTCCAGGGAGAAGAATTTACGGGTGGCCTGATCCACGATATTGGAAGGTTGCTCTTGGCAACATGCTATTCCGACTGCTTCAGCGAATTCGACAAACTGGAATTTGATGAAGAAACTGGAGTGCTGGCGGCTGAGCAGGCATTTGTTGAAACGAATCATTGTGAAATCGGTGCCTGGTTCGTTACGAAAAATGCACTCCCCGAGCAATTGAAATCCGTTGTTCGCTTCCACCACAACCCGGAGCTGGCGGACACAAACAGCCGTCGATTTGTTGCGCTGGTAGCGGTGTGTGATCACATGGCGAACCATTTGCAGCGATATGAAGAATCGCGTGGATATGACCCCGCGTCGAATCCATTTCTTGCGACGTTGGAAGCATCTGGCGCACCGTCCCTGGCGCGACGGTTCCATGAAGTTGCCAACACGATGATGGAGGATGCCAGGAAGCATTCGATTGAGATGCTTTCTGCCTAATGTTGGCTAACCGCCTCAGTCAGATTACCAGATTGTGGATCGTGAATTCAAAGATACGATTATGCCTCGCAGAAGTTGGTAAATGTCATGTTGACGAACACCATTCGCGTTCTTCTCGCAGATGATTCTGCGGTGACACGGCGCTTGCTATCAGAAGCCATGGCTTCCGAAACGGAACTCGAAGTTGTCGGGATGGCACGTCATGGCAGCGAAGCGCTGCAACTGCTGCCAATCACGCGCCCTGACGTCGTTCTGCTCGACGTCGAAATGCCGATCATGGACGGTGTTGAGACTGTCACTGCCATCCGCAAGCAAGATGCGAACATTCCAATCATCATGTTCAGTTCCATCACGACAGCCGGTGGGGGAGCGACACTGGATGCAATCACTGCAGGAGCCAATGACTACGCGACAAAGCCTGTAAAACTCGGCCACGCCAACGAAGCCCTTGCCTACATTCGCAACGAACTGGTTCCAAAGATCCGGATGTGGGGCCGGAAGCAGCACAGTCGCTTTTCAAAACCATTGACGTCACTGACGCGCGGAAGTGATGTTGGTAGCGATTCACAGGCTGGACTGAACTCGGCAGGAAAGAGTTTGGCAGGAAAGAGTTCGTTTCCCGGATTGTCCCCGTCAGCCGTTCCACGTCCATTAAAGCCCGCCGTTGGTTCTTCCATCGAACCCGTTGACCTTGTGGCGATCGGCGTGTCGACAGGTGGTCCGAATGCTCTATTCGAAATCTTTGGAGCGATGCCAGCGGACTTTCCGGTCCCAATTCTGATTGTCCAGCATATGCCTCCTGTCTTCACGGGACTGTTGGCGGCTCGCCTCGATTCCGTTTGTCGACTGAAGGTTCGCGAAGCCGTGAACAATGCCGTGATTCAGCCAGGTGAGGTCTGGATCGCTCCCGGTGATTTCCATATGCGAGTCAAACGCCAGCGGACCGACCTGATCCTGGAACTGAATCAAAGTCCACCAGAGAATTCGTGCCGTCCGGCTGTCGATCCTTTGTTCCGATCTGTGGCCGAAGTCTTCGGTGCGCGATGCCTGGGGGTCATCCTGACGGGGATGGGGCGTGACGGTGAAGAAGGAAGCCGGGCGATCCACAAAGCAGGCGGACAGATCATCGCTCAAGATGAAGCTTCGTGTGTTGTCTGGGGAATGCCACGAGCGGTGAATCAGGCCGGACTGGTCAACGCCGTAGTTCCGCTCGCACAGATGGCCTCTGAAATCAATGATCGAACGCGGCGAGGCTCAATCCACCGGATGGCCACGATGGCTCTCAACCGTTAATTCACCATTTTCGTTTTTCGATAATACAACTTCAGAAGGAGGGATCCTTACAAAAGATGACAGCGGATCAGTCGAGCCATCTCAGGCTGCCAATTCGTGGATCGAACGGGACTGATCCGAAAATTGAAAGCATGCATAATGGCACTTGCCGAAGCTGATGTCGGTTACTTGCGAACGCTGGTCGCACGTCGTTCGGGTAATATTCTTTCCAGCAATCATGGTTATCTTCTGGAAGCACGATTGACCCCGGTCGCGGAACGTCTCGGTCTTCCGAACGTCGAAGCTCTGGTCGCTGAACTGAAGCGATCACCAATCAAATACGAGGATACCGTCGCCGAGGCGATGACGATCAACGAGACGAGTTTCTTCCGTGATCTTCAGCCTTTTGAAACATTGCGCAAAGACCTCATTCCCAAGTTGATGAATGCTCGTGCCGGAACCAGACAGTTGCACATCTGGTGTGCCGCCACATCCAGCGGACAGGAACCCTATACGATCGCGATGATTCTGCGAGACAATTTTCCTCAACTGGTGAACTGGAGCATCCGTATCATCGCAACAGATCTGAGAGATGAGATGCTGCACCGGACAAGAGAAGGTGTCTATTCCCAGTTCGAAGTCAATCGCGGACTTCCAGCCAAGCTGCTCGTCAAGTATTTCCAGCGGGAAGGGACAAGCTGGCGAGTTGTCCCCGAACTGCGTAACTGGATCGAATGTCACAAGCTGAATCTCGTTTCTGCCTGGCCTTCCATGCCCCGTTTCGACATCGTCTTCATCCGGAATGTGTTGATCTATTTCGATCAGGCAACAAAAGAGTCGGTACTGCAGAGGGCCGCTCGAATCATGGCACCTGACGGAAACCTGTTTCTGGGTGGTGGCGAATCACTCGTTGGGCTGAATGTCCCGTACACCCGCGAAACGTACGACAAGACGATCTGCTATCGCCCGGCACTGAATGCACCCGTTCCGCCTGTTCGCCCTGTCTCCTTCAACTGATTCACGCTCAGAAAGAATTATTATGCAATTTGACGAACCGACACTGGCCCAGGTCGTATCGGATGTCTGCTCGACCATGCTGGAACTGCCGATCACGTCAGGTGGTCAGAATCTGGTACTTGAAGACCCGCTCGTTGCGGCGGTGCAAATCACGGGTGAGTGGCAGGCTACCGTCGAAGTGGCCACGACGCGACCAGTCGTTCGGATCATTGCAGCACGGATGTTCGCACTACCGCAGGAATCATTAGTGACTGCAGATCTTCACGACGCACTCGGTGAAGTTGCCAACATGATTGGTGGGAACCTGAAAGGGATCGCAAATCACGAACTGGACCTGTCGCTCCCTTCCGTCTCTGAATACGAATCGGTTGTCGATACGACCGCAAGCACGATTACTGTCAGCATGAAGTGTCAGGGCCATCCGGTTCGAATCCGTCTGATCGAGATGAGTAACGCGGCAATTGCGTAAGCTCGAAGATCGCTGAAGTTTTCAAAGTTGCATGGGGCGGCGCAGGAATCCGGCACGCTACCAGTGTTCCACGGGGCCATTGGGAACTCGGATCAGCGCCGTTGCAATCGATGTGCGTCGTTCTCCGTGACGGTCGCGAATTTCGTGAACGATATTGTCGAATTCCGTCCGGCTTTCGAATTGTCGCAGTCGGTGTTCGAGGTCTTCTGGAATTCCGAGCCGTGCTCCATACCACGCGGCGAATTTACGAAAGAGAATGCAACTGCGCTCGCCGTGCTGCTCACTCATCAATGTGAAATGACGTGCGAGAAATTCGACTTGCTCATCCGAAGTGGGTTCGCGCGGGGGAAGACCAGCAGCGACATCCGCCAGCTTACGAAACAACCACGGATCGAGCATCGCACCACGTCCGATGGCAATACCAGAACAGCCTGTGACCCGTCGCATTCGTTCGGCATCTTCAATCGTTCGGACATCGCCATTCCCGATGACGGGGATCGCCTTCACGGCAGCGACCGTTTCACGAATCCCCTCCAGATCCACATCTCCCTGAAATCCCTGCTGACGCGTCCGTCCATGAATTGTGATGGCAGCCACGCCTGCTGCTTCAAACCGACGAGCGAGCATCGGTGAGGCAAGTGATTCACGGTCCCAGCCGAGACGCATCTTGACGGTAACAGGAATGCGAACGGCAGCGACGATTTTCTCGACGAGGCGACTGGCGTTGTCAGCATCGCAGAGAAGTCTAGCACCACCACCCTGGCCATTCACTTTGGCCATCGGGCACCCCATATTGATATCGACCCCCTGGTAATCGTGAGCTTCAAGCCAGCGAGCGGCCTCCACCAGGTGGTCATCGCGACCACTGAAGATTTGAATCGAGAGCGGTCGATCATCTGGATGGGTTTCAATCAACTCTAACGAATGGCGATGACCGCAGACCAGTTGCGTCGCATGAACCAGATCCGTCGTTGCCATTCCCAGACCGCCCAGTTCGCGGAGCACGCGTCGAAATGCGAGATGCGTATAGCCTGCGAGTGGAGCGAGTGAATATCGTGATGGCAATACGCGATTGCCAATGGTGAGCGGCGGTTCGTCACTCTTCGGCGAATCGATTGAGGCATCCATGGTGTCTGGCAGGGATGACATTACTGCAACAACCCTGATTCCGGTCGAGCTCCCTGGGACTGTGAAATCGAAGCCACACTCCGGGTGAGCGGCAATTTCACAATAAACGAGGTTCCTTCGCCCAGCTTACTTTCGACCGTAATGGTACCGCTGTGTGCCAGGACGATCGCCTGACAAATGCTCAGTCCCAGTCCGTTACCGCGAGTTTCCACTCCGCGTTGTCGTGATTTGTCCACCTGATAAAAGCGATCAAAGACTCGATTGAGTGCTTCTGCAGGAATACCTATCCCGGTATCACGGACAACGAGTCGCACCTGCTGGTTGTTGTCTCTGGCCAGGCTGACATTCACGCTGCCGCCTGGCGGCGTGAACTTGATCGCGTTGTCGATCAGGTTCGTAAGCAGTTGCCGCATTTCTCGTGGATTTCCCGTGACGTAAAGCTCTGACAATGAGGAACTGAGAGAAACGTGACGTTCTTCAGCAACGGGGTCGAACATTTCCAGAGCGCGTGTGACCAGTTCATCCATGCGGATTCGTTCTTGTCGAGTGTCCGCCGCATTTGCTTCGCTTTGTGTCAGTTGCAGCAACTGATTGACGACCTGGGCGAGATGGCGACATTCGTCATTGATCTGAAACAGCAGTTCTTCGTAGTCCTCTGGAGTCCGATGCTTATCAAGCGTCACCTCCACCAGACTTTGTATTGCGGTCAGCGGAGATCGCAATTCGTGCGCAGCATTCGCCACAAAATCGCGATTCTTCTGCAGATGTAGTGCGATTACGTCGAGGAATGTATTGATCTTGGTTGCGAGTTGATCAAGTTCATCACCAACCCCACGCACATGTAATCGTTCGTCCAGGTGGCTGGGACGAAGTCGTTCAGTCGTATGAATGATTTGCTGCAGTGGCTCGATGGCTCGTTCTGCCAGCAGCAGTCCTCCCAGCGGTGCCAATATAAAAATAGCGAGCCCGATCGGGGCTAGAATCCGAGTCAGGCGGTTAACGTCTTCGTCAACGAACATAATCGGGGTACCGACTCGCACATATTGGCGGGGCAGTCCGGGCTTGTTTAGCTCGACTTCAACTGAACGGTGAGTCTTCGAACCCCAGACGTCGTGACCTCCGATTGTGGACTGAAGTCGGTTGTGTTGATCTGAAGGAACATTTCCACTCTTCCACAAATCATTATGATCGGCGTCGAGCCATCGGATGAACCAATCACTCGTATCATGCGCTTCCGCTTTGCGCATCATCTCGGCGATCACCTGTTCCCGATCATTGTGGTACGCTTCGACCGCCAGCAAAAGCTCTTTTGCTTCGGCATCCAGAACCTCATCGGTTTCCCGCAGAAGATAGAATCGCAATCCTTCGCGGACAGCAAACAGCGCGATCAACACGGTCAAAAGAACGACCGCGGTGTTCCACATCGTCAGCCTGACACGTAGCGTGCTCAACCGACGAGCGATTTGTTTCACTGCGGGAAACGGCATTTGATCTACTTACGATCAGGTACGAACTGACGACTACCAGGCAAATCGGGGGATAGTCCCCACGTCGCTTGGTAATCATACGTCAGTCGTTCTGAAACCCAAAGTCCAGTGCGGGGACGCCCGGTAGGGCGGACAATCCTGTCCGTCATTTCATTTTGAGTTTTCATGACCGAGCATTCTATCCCACCCAGCTTCAAAAAGGCGATTGCCCTGGGATCACACCCCAGTGTCGCGTCGGAACATGGGTCAAATGCCGCAGTTTGATGCCAGCGGAACGTCACACTTAAACTGAATTTGCTCTATTGGGCGGGATCTGACAGTTCGCCACCAGCAATGGCGTAACCGCGACCGCGAACCGTCTTAATGATTGATTCGGTGCGACCTTTGTCCAGTTTACCGCGAAGTCGATTGACGTGAACTTCAATCACATTCGTCGTCCCGTCCCAGTTGAATCCCCAAACATGCTCGCACAGCATTTTTCGAGTCACAACTTGACCAGCATATCGCATCAACAGTTCGAGCATACTGAATTCGATCGGTGTCAGATCCACATCCCGGCCTGCGCGAGAGACGCGACGCGTAGTCAGGTCCAGAGAAAGATCACCGATCGACAGCACCATGCTTGGCCGCACGCTGGTTCGGCGGACGACCGCGTTGACACGAGCCAGCAGTTCGGCAAACTCAAAGGGTTTGCAGACATAGTCGTCAGCACCCGCGTTGAGTGCCATCACTCGTTCATCAACAGAACTGACGGCCGTCAACAGGATGACCGGGCACAGAACCCCCTGGCCGCGAAGATCCCGCAAAACTTCCTGGCCGCTTCGCTTGGGAAGCATCAGGTCGAGCACAATTGCATCGAACTGCTGTGACTTTGCGGCATCTGTTCCTGCGGAACCATCCTGGACCCATTCACACATGTGTCCTGATTCGGTGAAACCCTGCTGTAACGCCCGACCGATTGCGGGGTCATCTTCCACCACGAGGATACGCATCTGAATTACACCTTGGTTAAATCCGGCACTCGTATGCCCTGATCGTCGAGGAATTTTGCTCCCGACACCATGATTTCATATCACTTTACCAAACATTACGAATCATATCCCGATTCGGAAGGCCGGTAAGTACAGGCTAACGGAGATGTAATGCAGTAGCAGGGCCTACCGTTGGTAAATCGGCAAGAAACCGTTGTCGATCTGCAAGATTGTGCAATTGATGGCCGTGGTATAGACAGGTCCAACATGGCCTTCCTTCCATGTACCATTGGCTGACTGCTTCGACAGGATCTCTTTGGCGATCGGCTGGAAGTATTTGTCCCACTTTTCGTCACCGAGCCGGTACTGCACCTGGGCGTAGTAATAGTGAGCGTAATGCCAGTGGCCAAACATCTGGTTCACCCCGGCAGCCGACATACTTTTCTCACAGTACTTCATCAGTTTTTGAGCGGTTTCGTTTTCGTATTCGCCTGAGTTAAACAGGCAGGCAATCGCCGCAGCACTGATGGGTGGGCGTGACCCGCCACCACGAATGCTGTACTGAACTCCGCCGTCCGGAGCCATGCATTTGCGAATGTATTCAACGGCACGATCAACCACTTCTTTCGGAACTGGAATTCCCGCGTTACGGCAGGCCCTGAGCCCCTGGACTTGAGTCACGCAAGTGGAGCCTTCGTCGAAGTTGTTTCCATCTTTCGCGGAAACATATCCCCAGCCCCCGTCCGGTGTCTGGGCTTCTCCACAAAACTGCACGGCCTTGGTCAGGACTTCTTTCAGACGTTCTCGACGCTGTGCGTTTTCTTCTTCTCCGAAGACCTGCGACAGGAACAACATCGAAAAGCCATGCCCGTACGTGTAATGGTAATCATGCTTGTAGCCGATCAGGCCATTGGGCTGAGATGTATCGACCAGGTAATCAACTGCCGCCGAAATGTTTTTGGCGTACTTGCCGCGTGTGGTTGTGGATCCCTCACACAACATCGCGTTACCCGCCAATGCGGTCATCGCAACGCGGTACTGCCCCTGATTTGCTTCCCAGTACCCCTGACGATGTTGCTCACCAGCAAGCCAGTCCAACCCCTTCTGGGCAGCGAGCTTGATCTTGGGGTCTTTACGCTGTGCCTGAGCTTCGGTGGTCAACGCAATCGTTGCAAGGATCAGCACGAGGGGGATCAAACGCAACATACTGAAACGACCTTTCTCACAAGTGTCGAATACGAACGGTCGTTCAGCAATCTACGCCACTTGCGTTCAAAAGAAAAGACGAACCATCGCCGATGTAGCTGAAGTCGTGAGACTTCAGGGCGGGTCGCACGTCCACGTCGCGTCGAAACACGGGTTGTTAGACGCTCACGACGCCGAACTTAATTAACTTGAATGCGATCTCATTTGCAGTGAGTAGCTGAAGTCATGAGACTTCAGGCTGAAGGAACCCGATGAGCATTCGTCTGGTTTGACAGACAGACACAATTCCGGAGCCGCGATCACTGCGAATAACTCGATCCCTCACGTTTCAGCTCGGTTCCGGAGGTCGCCCTGCCAATCGCTGGCGGATGTACGCCGCACGAGCAACATTTCGTTCGGCAGACTCCAGTTTTTCATGCCGGATTTTCTGCAGATGTGCTGGTTGCGTATGGATGAACAACTCGTTGACCGTCGGAATTTCGAGGTCATCGATCAACCCCAGGTTGATCCCCATGCGAACACTCGAAAGCAGGTGCATCGTCTCTTCAGAACTGATCGTCTGAGCGTTTCTGAGAATGCCATACGCCCTTGAAACCTGATCGTGAAGTCCACGTCGATTCTCTTTGACGAGTGCATTTCGAACACGCCGTTCGTACGAAAGAATATTCGGAACGACATCCTGAATCGTCCTGATTAGTTTTGGTTCGCTCTTTCCGAGCGTCACTTGATTCGAGATCTGGTAGAAGTCCCCCATAGCCTGGCTTCCTTCGCCGTAAAGCCCGCGAACGGCCAGACCGATTTTTTGCAGTGCCTGAAAGACTTTCTGAATCTCTTTCGTGATGACCAGCGCCGGCAAGTGAAGCAAAACGCTGACGCGGATTCCTGTCCCACAATTTGTCGGACAGGCGGTGAGATACCCCAGGCGTTCGCTGAACGCATAGGTCACTTCGGCTTCGATGGCATCGTCGATCCGATCGATTTCGGCCCAGCATTCATCGAGGGCAAAGCCGCTGTGTAGAACTTGCATTCGCAAGTGGTCTTCTTCATTGACCATCAGGCTGACATTTTCTTCGTCACTGATGCCGACACCACGACGGCCCCGGTTTTCGGAATGTTCGCGACTGATCAGTTGTCGCTCGACCAGCAGTTGTCGATCAATCGGTTCCAGGGAACTGATCGGGATGTAACTGAGTCGCCGCCCCGTGGCGAGACGATTGATCTGGTTATGCAGAATCTCTTCGACTTCAGAACGGGCAGCATCATCTGCCTTGTTAGGGAACGGAAACTGGGCGAGATTGCGTGCCAGCCGAATCCGACAGGACATCACAATATCTGATTCCGGACCAGTCGCCCGCAACCACTCTCCGCTGGTATGTGTCAGGGACTCAATGTCCACGCCGCTGTTCCTGTTCTTGTTTCAATTGCCTAATGCCGATTCGGGTACCATGTCGTCGTTACGCCTCGGTCGGCGGCGGTTCCTCATCGGCGGGTTTGGTTTCGACATGCCGAATCTCATCGCGAATTCTGGCTGCGTCTTCGTAACGTTCTTCTTCAACGGCTGAACGCAATTCGCTTCGAAGCTTGATCAGGCGAAATTGCTGCTGACTGGAGTCTGGAGCACGCTTGGGAATCTTGCCGCAGTGTTCGGTCTCGCCATGGATGTTCTCCAGAAGCGGCAGCAATTCGTCCTCAAACGCGATGTAATCATGAGGACACCCGAGTCGTCCCTGGGCTCGAAATTCCTTAAAGGTAATCCCGCAACTGGGGCAGGAGCGCTGATCGAGTTCGTCTAAATCATCGCTGACTTCAGCTTCAGCGGGCGGCATCTCCTCCATCGCTTCGGTCGGAGCTTTGCTGAGATGCTGTTTTGCGCACGATTCGCATAGATGCAATGCCTGAACTTCACCGTGCCGAAGTTCGGTAATGTGCAAGACGGCGGGTTTGGAACAGCGACCGCACTTTTTCATAAGGACTATGCCATCCGGTTCAGCGCCGGTTCAATTTCGGGGAAGAGACCCATACCGTTCTGTCGCTGGAAGTATTTGCGGCATCAAGGTCTCTGCTAACTCATCGGGCGAATTCTAGCCCGCCATAGGGGGGTGTCAAGACTGTGCAGGGTTTCGCGGTGATTCATTCGGAGTCACGAATCTACGAATCGTTCGCACCTCCGAGATTACGTGATACCGATCAGTATTCAATTCCGAACAGATGTTTAGCGAAACTTCCTACCGAATTTCTCAGGATTCGATTCGAATTGACGGGATTCTTCCGATTCGCTAAACGACTTGATTAGAGGTGATTTGTCTCAGTTGATGTGAGCAGATTGTCAAGGAGGACTCTGATGTTAGGCGTGATCCCGCGAACTGTTCTCCTCGCAATTTCGATCTGTGCTACTCAAGCGTTGGCAAATGAAGACGAATCCGAATTCATTCCCGCGTGGGATTTCCCGGCGGACGCAACACAGCCTTCAAATCAGCGACCGACAACCACGTCGGCCAAGTTACCTTTACGATTTCTGCGTCTAAATTCGGACCGGAAGCATTCAACCGATTTGCACGACGATCAGAATCCGGGCGATTCGGATCAGCAGCTCGCCGACGAAAAGATCCCGCGAGAGTTCGGGATTGAAATTAATTCTAGAATCGAATCACGCTGGCTCCGTACTACAAGACTTTCCGACGGCAAAGAGATCGCCGTCGATGCGAATGCAGATGACGGAGAATCATGGGCAACATGGGACGATGACGATGCCGAGTTCTTTGCGAAAGTGGCATGCGTTGTTGAAGGCGAAATCCTGACGAACCATTTCGTACTGCATCGCTACTCCAAATACCTGGTGGACGCCAAGGCAAAATTCAAACAGGAAGCTCGCGAGGGCGTTCCCGGTCGCTCCCCTCGCGATTATGTCGAATTCCGCAACACGCTCGTCAAACGAGAAATTAGAATGCACAGACTTCGCCACAGCTACGCTGTACGAATGAAAATGAGTCTGTCGCAATCCGAACTTCAAGATGCATTCAAATACCTTAAAGAAAAATTTAACACAGTGGAACTCCCGAGGATTTTGAATGAAACCAAAGTCAAAAGTGTCGAAGAATTCGAAGGGTTGTTTCAGGTTAAGGGCAATAATCTCGAATTAGTTCGCCGGTCGTTTAACATCGATTGGTTGGCGACTTGGTTCTTGGCGCAGCATCTGTATCTCGTGATTGATCCCGACGCTCCACTGGGGTCCCCCGCATCGAGCAATTCACAAGTCGTCGAGGGATCTGTGATCTACGATGATGAGACTCCGGTAACGGGTGCCGTGATTTCGGTGCCAGAAGGGGAATCCCAGATTCTGATTTCTGAAAACGACACTGGGAGATTTCGTCTTCAGGTTCCGAAAGGCAAAAGTCTTCTTCAAATCGATTTTCGGGATGCAAGTGACTGGCCACACGAGGTAAACACCGACGACGTGCAAACGACATCGCTGCCGAGACCGGTGGTAGATTCGCTCCTTGTCCGGAGATCTTTAAGCGAACGTAACCGCGATCGCATGATCACTATTCCACGAACGGAGTGGAGTGAATTGACGTTAAACTGGCGAGGTAAGGCTGGGCAAAAACTTATCACGGTCTTCGTCACGCCGTTTCAACAATCCGAACCTGACGCAAGCCGTCCATTTTCACCTGAGACCGCTGAACTGGATCACGACCTGCGATTCGTTCGATCGTTTGCCGTCATGCTGGAAAAAGACCAAAAAGTCGTCATTCCGCACCTTCCGCCCGGAAGATGCGTTGTGACAATTCAAGGGACAAACGGCAATAATCCGTCCGCGCAATCGGCAATTCTTCCCACGACTTCCGGACTGGAATTCTCTGAAGAACAGACAGGAGTGGTGGTCGTTCACGCAGAAGGGTTCGCCCCCCTGGTACTCGGTAAACAGAAGGTATTGGTACCAGATACTGCTCTCGCTGAACTGTCGAATCGACTCCATGCATGGAAAGATTCTCGGTCCGATGCCATCGCAAAAACGCAAGAAGCAACCGTCCAAGATGACTCAGGTGAATTCGAAAAACTTCAGTTCGAATTACGAATGTCCGCGCCTGGCTGGCGTCCCGGATTTCTGATTCATACGTCAATTGCCGAAGACGTTCGACGAAATGTGAGTTGGACACCGGACTCGGATGTTCTTTACCCCGGGCAGTACACCTTAAGCCTCCTGAATGGTCAGCAATCAAAATTGGTCGAATTTGAAATCAAACCCGGTGAAGTCACCAAGATTCATTTGAAGCGGGAAGACTGGCATTCTTCGACTTCTTCCAAATGAACCCGGTCATTTCTGCGTCCGAAGACTTCCGGCCAATTCGCACGTCGTCCATATCAATGCGAAGGCTCATCGTTTTTTATGGAGATCGGGCTGGTTCGAATTTCAAAGAACCGCTTGACCAGTTCTGGTGATGGTGGACGGGATATTAGACTCACCCCGATTCCACCAACAATGGATGCAAGCAATCCCCAGATAATCGGATCGACACCCAGAATGTAATACGGACGAAACAATCCTGATGGACCGATCTTGGGGTCAGGTCCCAGGATCGCGAGGATTTGCTTGGCGAGATCCAGGCTCGAATTGGCGGTCGCCCAGTTCTGAGCCCAACCGCACGAATAGATCCCAAAGTAGACCAGGAATCCCCCCAGCATTCCGGCCAACGCACCAGTAGCAGTGGCTCGTCTCCAATAGCAAGCCATCATAACGGGAGCGATAAACGTTGCCGCGCCCGCAGAGCCACTCAGCACGACGAGCGCCTGCAGATATTCGGGAGGATTCAGGTTGGCCAGCACACCGATTGTCCCGACTGCGATCATCGAGATCGTTGTTGCCCGACGCAGTTGAGCTTCGGTCGCATTCCGATTGATGAACTTCGCGTAGATGTCTTCCACCATTCCCGATGCAATCACCAGAACGAAACAACTGACCGATGCCATGATGGCCCCAAACGGTGCAGCCATGATCAGGCCGCTGACAAATGGGCCCGTCTGCAATGGAAAATCTTTCGTCACTAGCAATGCCATTCGAGGAATGACTTCATCGGATTGCTTGCCCAGAGGTTCCAGCAGCGAACGAGCTGCGATGCAGGTCATGATCAGCGGGATATAAATCAGACAGTTGTAGCAACTGAGCAGCACGATCGATTTTCTCATGACTTCCGTGTTCTGGGCGGCCATGACACGGACCATGCTGGCGGGTGAGGCGAATCCGGCAAAGACCCAGACAAAGAACATGGAGAGTGCCAATCCCGGTGTCAGGAATTCTCGGCCCGAGGTGCTGTATCCCGGACCGAACGCGATGTCCGTAGACGTCGCTGTGATGGCTGCTTTGGAGGCCTGCTCCAGTCCACCTGCCATCGGTACCGCCAGGCAAACGAGCAGCATCACACCAATGACCATCATCACACTCTGGAACAAGTCGGTCCAGACAGATGCCATGAAGCCACCAATCAAGGTGTATCCAACAACCGTAATCGAAAAAATCGCCAGGCCCATGTAGTACTTCGGATCGAGTGGGAACCATGTTTTCAGGAATGACTTGGCAGCCCCTTCCGTTTTGGTCACTCCGTCCCTGGCGGGGGCCGCATCATAATCTTCAGAAAGAGCCATGATGCCGCTTCCCGGCCAGGCATGTTTCATGATGGTTGCCCCTGCTTTGAACTGGGCAAACATGGTGAATGACAGGAAAAACATGATCATCAGTGAAGCCAGCAGTCCCACTCGCGAATCGCCGAATCGTTCTCGCAGCAGATCAGGGACAGTCACGGCGTTCGTCTGACGACTAAGTTGTGCCAAACGCTTTCCGACGATAGCGAAACCTGTCAACGGAACCACCATGTAACTGCCGATCCAGACGGCAACAATCCATCCAAAACTGTAAACCAGCGACGGGAAACCCATAAATGTCCCGCCGCTTTGTACCGTTGCCGTTAGCGCCAGCGTCCAAGCTCCCAGTCCTCGATTGCCGAGAAAGAACCCCTGCATGAAGTCCTGTTTCTCCATCGCCTTCTGAGCCATGGCACCCAGCCAGACCGAAGCGGCGATGAAAATCAGCAAGGCCGCAAGGACGCTGTATCCGGGAGAAGGAATTTCCGCGACGGCAATTAGCATGAAGAGACCTCGATCGTTTTCAGAGCGTAGTCCAGAAGGTGCTTCAGATGACCAAAACGGATGCGCCACCACTGGCCAGCGATTCCGTCAACTGTCCAGGTCGTCGTCCTTCATTAAGCAGAAGGCAAATACGGCAGAGATGATTGTTGAGCCCCCCCAGGGGACAACGATCCCCCAGAATATCCAGTCAGGAAATCCCAGAATAAACGTCAATGTCTTTGGGTCACGGTTGTAACCATAAGCACAGCAATAGCCGACGGAATATATCGTGACGAGCAACCAGATCAACAAGGCACCGACGGCCTCGCGTCGCGCGGACTTCAGCAATGGAAGTTCGTTGGAACCGGACATGTCGTACCTCACAAGGGAAGGAATGGAGGCGGGAAGGAATGCAGGATCGAAGCGGATAATCGAGGAGCGTTACGGGGTGATGAGGAGGCGTTCTGGCTCAGAACGTCTCCAACGGTTCAGGGAAAGTATTGATCAAATGACGGGACTGATCGGTGGTATTTCACCAGCGATTCGATCGCAATTTACTCATCAGACTGCAGACTCTTCGAAGACATCAATTTCCAAAAGCAATAAATAGTACATCCGATAATCAGTGCCCAGACACTGAGCATGAAAACCCAGGCGAGTGGTGTCATGGTGTGTTCTTTCCTTCCGCTTCGCGTTTACGCCAGGCAATGGAAACGAGGATTGCAAACCCGGCGAATGCTGCCAGCATGGCTCCGCGATCAACCGTTCGTACCACCTTCAACGTCTGGTTGAAAGCAACTTCTTCGGGGGTCGCCCCTTCCTTTAAAGGCAGATCCTTGTGCAGCAATTTGCCAATCATCCCGTCGCTGGCCCATTCCCATTGGGGGGCTTCTGTTCCAGATGTGACCGATGCGACATACTTTTCCCATCCCGCCTGAGGCTTGAAGATGGATGTGACCAGAATCAGGATCAGGAATGTAGGGGTCACATACTTCATGATCCAATAGAAAGCTCGCGGAACTTTCAGATCAGCCCCACGCATCATTTCGTTCCAACCGCGATCCACTCCGTAGATCCAGGCAAACAAGACGGCTTCACCAACAGCCATCACGACCAGTGAAAATGTCCCTGCCCAGTAGTCGAATTCGTCGAAGAAACTTGCGGAATGCAGCATCGCCACAGGCAATGCTAATGGCAACAACATGGCGCCGAATGCCAGCGCACTTTTCTCACGGCTGAATTTAAACTCGTCCTGCAGAAAAGCCATGATCGGTTGTCCCATCGCCAGTGAACTGGTGATCGCAGCGAAGAAAAGCAGGCCGAACCACAAGAAGCCTGCCAGCGGGGCGAAGCTTCCCCAATAGTTAAAGAGTTTCGGGAACACCATGAAGCCCAGGCCAAATCCCGAGCCACCGGCCACCATTTCCTGCACTTTGGTCAGACCGAGGTACGCTACCGCGATTGGCAGCAGAATCGTTCCCCCCAGGACCACTTCACAAAGCTCGTTTGTCCAGGCCCCGGATGCACCATTCAGCGTGACGTCGTCATCTTTACGAAGGTACGACGAATAGCAGTGCATCGATCCCATTCCGATCGACAGTGTGAAGAAAATCTGCCCTGCTGCAGCCAGCCAGACCGCGGGATTCGTCAAGGAATCGAACTTCGGTTCCCAGACGAAATTGAGGCCCACCATCGGACTTTCTACTGCGTGCGAATCCGTGGCCGGAGAAATCATCAGTCCGCGAATTGCCAGAATCGCTGCAAAGACAATCAGCAATGGCATGCCAATCTTGGAGACGATTTCAATCCCTTTCGCCAATCCTCGCGAAAGGATGCCAATGTTGATCGCGATACAGACACCAAAGATGATCATTCCCCAGGTGCTGATTGCCCAGATTTGGTTCGGTGTGTCCCCGGTCAGCTTGGCGAAGAATTCCTTGGGTGCGGTTTCCGCAAAACCGTTCATCAATGAAAAGCCCGCGTACGCCATGCACCAGGATTCGATGTACAGGTAATAGGCGGCAATAATCAGATTCGCCCAGAGTCCGAAAACACCGAAATACTTCCAGAACTTGCGACGTCCCATGGAGTCGAAGATGCCGGGTGTTGAGTGATGTCCGTACTGGCCGCCAAACCGCCCCATCGTCCATTCGATCCACATCAAGGGGAGACCGAGCACAATGAATGCGACTATGTAGGGGATCAGAAAGGCACCACCGCCGTTCTTGGCTGCCTGAGCCGGAAACCTCAGAAAATTTCCCAGGCCGACAGCATTTCCGGCCATTGCCAGAACCAGTCCGATCCGTGAAGCCCATTGTTCACGCTTGGGAGACTCGCTCATGCACATCCTCGCTCGAACTAGGGACCTCGTGGTCCATTTTCTGGTGACCGGTTTCACCCACTAGCCCACGCCGGGGGTGACCAATATTTTGTGGCCGCGGCGCTAATTCACGACTTCTTCAAAATTCGCTTCGAAATATTCCTTCGCGACCAGCCATTGATCATCGTGATTGACTGGGTTACGCGCAATCATGTCTCCTTCTTTTGGCGATCCGTTATCTCGATCAGCTTTAGAAATTGACACGCGCGCGTCAAGAATCTCGCCAGGTACAAACGGCCGTAATTCGGCAATTTGCTTCCGGCGGTACTTTTTGAATTCGGACATCCACAATCCCTTCTGTCTCAAACGTCGAGATCTTTGACATCGAGAGCATGCTTCTCGATGAACTCTCTCCGAGGCTCGACCGCATCACCCATCAAGACGCGGAACATTTCATCAGCAGCGACGGAATCCTCCATCGATACTTTCAGCAATGTGCGTTCGGCGGGATTCATGGTCGTGTCCCACAATTCTTCTGCATCCATTTCACCCAGTCCCTTAAAGCGGGTGACCTTCATTCCTCGTTCGCCCAGGTCTCGCAATTGCGGCAGCAATTCCCGCAAACAGGTCATCTTGACCGTATGATCTTCCTGGACGATCTTGAACGGATAGAACGTCTCACCATCCTTTGCTCCAGGCGGATACAGATCTGGCAGCAGGATCCCATACCCTTTTAATTCGACCAGCGCGGCATTGATTGTCCTGATTTCGTGCAGGTCGATGATCTGCAGCAGTTCTTCGCGTACCGTCGGGGTTGCTCCTGCAGCGCCTGGTTCCGGTGCGACCTGTGGCGTCGGTGTCGATCCCGCCATCGTCAATTCGCGACCCAGGCGTTTTTCTTCCTGCTGGACGAACTGCCGGACTTCTTCCTTGTCAAAGAACCAATGCTCGGCCTTGCCCAGGAAAACGCGATATTCCGGCAGACGGTCGGCCGATCCGGCCTTGGAATGCAGGTACTTCAAGGTCACCCCGCGACGCTCAAGCAGTTCGAATGGCTCATCCAATCGTTGCATCTGCTTGACGACTTTCTCAAGGTGTTCCCCCTCAAGAGCGTCGCCATTCGGAAAGACCAGTCGACTTCCGTTCAAACCGAGGGTGATCAACTCGGTCACCATTCGTTCGTGTGTTTGAACATATCGCGTCTTGCTGCGCTGAGTCACCTTGTAGAGTGGAGGCTGCGCGATATAGACACAGCCATGCTCGATCAGCGGCCGCATATGACGGAAGATAAACGTCAGCAGCAGGGTCCGGATGTGGCTGCCGTCGATATCAGCATCCGTCATCAGGATGATTTTCCCATAGCGTCGCTTCGTCACATCTTCGAATTCGGCCATCGGTGGAATACCAACAGCCTTGAACAAATTGGCGATTTCTGCGTTATCAAGAATCTTGACGAGTTGAGCCTTCTCGACGTTCAGGATCTTTCCGCGTAACGGAAGAATGGCCTGCAGGTTCGAATCACGCCCTGTGTCGGCCGAACCACCTGCCGAATCCCCTTCCACAAGGTACAGTTCGGTTGCATCGAGTTCGCGGCTGCGGCAGTCTCGCAGCTTTTCCGGCAAGCCACCGGATGTCAACGCCCCTTTGCGCCTGACCATTTCCCGCTGCTTGCGAGCGGCTTCACGAGCCTCGGCCGCCAGCGACGCTTTCTGACAAATTCGCTTCGCGTTGGCAGGATGTTCTTCCAGGTATTTGGTCAGAACATCGTACGTGATACTTGAGACGGCCCCTTCCACTTCCACGTTCAAAAGCTTGGTTTTGTTCTGCGATTGGAACTGAGGGTCCGGAATGTTGACGTTGATGACGGCGGTCAGCCCTTCGCGGAAATCGTCCCCGGTCGGTTCGACTTCCTTGAACAGGTTTTCCTTTTTTCCGTAATTGTTCAATGCACGCGTCATTGCGCTGCGGAAGCCAGACAGATGAGTTCCGCCATCTGGATTTGGAATGTTGTTGTTCGTGTAACAGCGGACATTTTCGTTGTAGCCATCGTTGTACTGCAGCGCCAGATCAACGTGGGTGATATCGACTTGACCATCGATCATAATGACTTCGGGGATCAGCGGATTTTCGGTCCGGTTCAGCCACGCAACGAACTCACGCAGCCCCCCTTCATAACAGAAATCTTCCGTTTGCGATGTTCGTTCGTCCGTCAGACGCAGCTTGACGCCTGGATTCAGGAACGCCAGTTCCTGCAATCGCTTTTGCAGTGTGTCGAAGACGAATTTTGTATCCGGGAAGATGTCGGAGTCGGGCTTGAAGGTCATTCGTGTGCCCGTTTCGGATGATGTCCCGAGCCGCCGCAATTGACTGATGACCAGCCCGCGAGAAAACTCCATCTGCCAGACATGTCCTTCTCGGCGGACTTCCACTTCCAGCCATTCGCTCAGTGCGTTCACGGCCTTGATACCGACCCCGTGCAGCCCACCTGTCCCCTTGGCATAGCCCCCCTGCCGGTCAAACTTTCCACCAGCATGGGTGCTGGTGAGTACGACTTCGAGCGCAGGCTTATTCCCCTGATCAGGCATCGGACCAACAGGAATTCCGCGACCTTCGTCGGCACACGTCACGCTCCCGTCCAGATTAACCTGAACGGTGATCAGCTTGCCATAACCACTCAGAGCTTCGTCGATGCTGTTATCGACGACTTCGTAAACCAGGTGATGCAAGCCTCGCGGCCCGGTGTCACCGATGTACATTGCAGGGCGTGTACGAATCCCGTCAATATTACTGAGTGCTTTGATCTGATCGGCACCGTATTGAGGTCCCGTGGCAGCATTCGGTTCGGTCAAGGGAACAATCTCCATAAGTCGTCTGAATGGTTGGGTCGACACCAGTCTGGTGTCACCTACATTCCATTGAGTCGGAACTTCAAACTCTTAATGTTCAGGTGAGGAGCAAGTTGTCGCAATCGCTTTAACAGGTCGGGCGATTGAAACGAGACCAGCTCATTCAACAAAGGGGCACTGGAAACGGCGATTGTCAGAATTCCACGCGAAATCTGCAGAGGTCGGGCTTGAGCGGCGAGTTCTTCGCCCGCCACACGTTGCCAGGCACTCCGTAGCTCATCGTCGCTGCGAACCCGCGCAAATCCCCGCAGAGCAATCAACTCTGCAAGTGCGGCGGACAGCGGTTGAGGCTCCTGAGACATGGACTGTGGAATTCCAAAAGACCGCAAAAAATACAGGGAAGTGTGATCTGATCAATTACAAGTTGCAGCCCGTTCAACGGTCACGTGACAAAGGCATGATCACGTAGGTGTATCCATCATCCGTTGCCAGGACTGCAGGATCCTCGTGCGAAATCAGTTGAAAGTGAAACTGCGAACTGTTGTCGAGTGCCTTCAGGAAATCGGCGACGTAACGAGGATCAAAGGTGATTTTCACATCTTCACCTTCGTAGGCAATTGGCAACTCCACCTTTGACTGCCCGATATCTGCCGCCTGGCTGCTGAGTTTCAGCAACCCCTTTGTAAACGTGAAATCGACGCCGCGGCTTTCTTCGTTGGTCACAATCATCGCCTGGCGGATTGCTCCGTAAAACGGGGCAACGACCATGTCAATCTTTGCAGAAAAGTTTCCAGGGACCACCTTTCGCCAGTCCGGGAACCGCCCCTGAACCAACTGGCTGGTGATCGTCGTCCCACCACATCGAACGGCAATGTCGTTGGGATGGATTGCAATATGAACTTCAGTCTCCCCTTCGCCCAGACTTCGTTCGATCAACGTCATGGCTTTGGATGGGACGACGGGAGCCGCGGCTGGTGGTGTTGCCCCGCCTACGACGCGACAGGCTCCCGAAACAACCGCCAAACGGCGACTGTCGGTTGCAGCAAACGTCGCTTTTTCACTGGTGAGTTCGATCTGCACGCCGCCCAGTGCGTAACGGGTACTTTCCGTATCGGTGGCGAAAATCGTTCGCCGGATTAACTGTCGCAGGGTCGCAGCGGTTGCCACAAAGTATTCTTCGTCGCCGAAAGTCGCGACGGGCGGGAAGTCGGCAGGATCCTCGGCCGACAATCGGAATTCGCTGTAACCACATCGAATCCAGATGGCATCGCTGGTGATTTCGAGCTTCACAACATCTTCGTTGAGTTCTCGAAGTACTGACAGAACCCGAGCGGTTGGCAGCAGTGCTTCTCCCGAGGAATCTGCAACGACGTCAGGAACGTCACAACGCAGGCCGATTTCGCTGTCGGTCCCGATCAGCGTCACTTTGCCGCCTGTCGCCATCAATTTGACGTTCTTCAGGATGTCCTTCGTGGTTCGTGAAGGAACAACACCAGCCACGGTCTGAAAAGCATTGGTGAGCGAAGCGCGCTGGCAGGTGAGCTGCATGGTTGTTAAGGACTTTCGAAATTGGACCAATATGTGGGATTGGAACCCCGTCGGGCTCCAATCAGACAATGCCGACCTTGATGATTTTCCGAGTGCAGAATTGTACCTTCTCAGCCTGCAAAAGGGCAGCGAACCGCATGACAAATCGCCCTTGAAACGTCGCTGGAAGATGGGCCGAATTCGGCGGAAACTGTTTTCAATATCCGCTGCTTCTGATGAGTTGAATTGAACGAGGTTACGGGCTTGCCTCACAGCCTCGACAAGGCTGGTTTCGCACGGTCTATCGAATATGCGTTTCGCTTACGGACGGCGAAGTACCGCCGCGAATGCCTCGATGGCAGATCCGCGGCTAACGGCAGAGTGACGGTAGGGTTGCATGCTGCAATGCACGTCTGCATAAAGAGTTGCGTTGTGCGATTCATGCCTTCGACTTGAACTTCGGCTCTTCGCCACGCAACAGACGACGGATGTTAGATCGATGCTGGATGATGATCAGCAATGGGACCGCAGCACTGAACAACCCCAGACTAACGTGGTGCAGCGACCACGGGGTCAAGTAAAACGCACCAAAACCGATTGCGGCAAGGATTGAACTGAGGGACACAATCCGGAACACCAGAAAGCTTCCAAAAAAGGCCACCGCCCCGACGAGCAACCCCCAGGGACTCAACATCGCCACAACCCCCAGTGAAGTCGCGACACCTTTTCCACCTCGAAAACCAAGCCAGCAGGGAAACATGTGTCCGACGATTGTCGCAACACCTGAAATCACAGCAAGATCGGTCAACTGTCCCGCAGAGAGCGAATCACCGCCAATCAGACGCGGTAAAAGAACAACCGGCAGCAACCCTTTGAGTGCATCCAGCACAAGACAGATGAGTCCCCATTTCTTTCCGAGAACTCGCCCTGCGTTTGTCGCGCCGATATTTCCGCTGCCGTGTTCCCGGATGTCAATTCCCTTGACCAGTCGACCAATCATCAGTCCGAACGGGATCGAACCTGCCAGGTAACTGGCAACAATTATCAGCGAAGCGGAGACAATCACGTCGGGGATCTCAATGGGGGCAACACTTGGCGAGCGATATCAAGCCGTGTGCAGTCTCAATTGTCAATTGAAGGGAATTGTTTGACATTCAGCGAATCGACGCTTCGTGATCGACCTGGCGAGCCCAGTGTCGACCGATAACCCGCAACAATCCTTCTTCCGCAGCGAACTGGACCTTGAGACCATTCGGAATTGGCTGAACTTTCACA
Organism: uncultured Schlesneria sp.; assembly: GCA_963977965.1. Lineage (GTDB taxonomy): Bacteria > Planctomycetota > Planctomycetia > Planctomycetales > Planctomycetaceae > Schlesneria. The sequence continues at coordinate 9,422 of CAXBSB010000004.1, read as the reverse complement.
CTGAACCCATCTTTGGAGTCATTGAACCCATCCCGAGCATCCTGCGGGTCGACCACAGGAATAGCCGTTGGCCATTTACCTGCACTCATCCTCGCCTGCATGACAGTCCCCGTCTTTTCAGCAGCCGGGGTGTCTTCAACGGCATCAACAGCCGCCTGGAGGCGATCGGACAAAGTTTCCGCAGGACCAGCCGCGAGCCAGATGGTCTGCTTCCCCTGCCCAATCAGAACATGAATGTTGGGAGGGACGACGGATTGCAGCATGTCCGGGACACGCGTTGGGACCACTTGATGCAGGTCGACATTGCGATACTTCGCGACATTGCGCTGGACGGAAGTGAAGTCCGCAGACTTCTCCATTCGGGTCAGAAGATGCGGCATCGCAAGATTCAGAGCGTTTGCCTCAGGACCGCGAATTCCGGCAATCAAGGTCATGTCCGCCCAGTCACCTCCGATCACCTGAATCCCCATGTCGAGTCGCCCGCCGCTCACCGCGGCACCGCCAAGAGCGGGAAGCTCCTTACCCAGCAACATCAGCGGCCAGTTGATTGCAAGACCGGCCGAGGCCTCGCGATTGACGAGTGCTGTAAACTCGCTGCTGCGAACAACGAGCCGATTCAGCTCCGCTGCCATCGTCGTGCCTGGTTCAGCCGTTAACGTCAAATCGAGTTGAAGCTGGTACGTTCTGCGATCGATCCGCACTCCGATGAGCACCGTCTGCACATCTTCAATCAGCCGCTCAAATCCGTCGAGTAACGCCTTTCCCAAGGCTCGTCGTACGGTCGCAGATTCAATCGGTTCCTCGTCCTGTTTCTGGAGCCACGGCTCGAACTGTCGGCGAGCTTCCTGAATCCATGCTTGCTTCGCCTCCTGCGGAACCTGACGCTGATCGATCATCAGTACTGCGTCGTATTTGTCCCGAAGATCTCGAGTCAGGCGGTCGGGGGCTTCGCGTAGCGCATGAATCGCAGGAATTTCTTCCCCAAGGAATGCGTACCCCGATCGAACCAGCACGTGATAAGGAGCCCCAGGTCGTTCGATTTCGAACTGATTCTCTTTGACTTTGTGAAAACCAACGACCCCGAAGGTCACCGTCTTCATCAGATCATCGATCTGGTGAACCGGAAGAAAAATCGTGGCGGGCGGATCCTGCACATCGTCCCACGACCACATGATTCCGAGCGGAGCAGTACGGCTGATGCCCCGGAATTCATTGTATCCCTGCATTCGGTCTTCGAGCGAATCGGCGAGATCCGGTCGCTCGATCGAGTCGTAGACAACATCGCAGGCCGCCATAAACTTCGCCAGGCTCGTCATCCATGCAGCGGCCCAGGGACGTTCTGGGATCTTGCGAGGAGCGGACTTTTCTTCCTGCCCAGTCGCCGTCCAGGCACCAGATAAAAACACTGTCATCGCCAGGCAGACGACGAATTGCGAACCGGCTCGTCCGAACGCTTTCGGAAACGTGTGGAATTGTGATTGGAAATTCATGGCGTCTCCGTTGCCTATGACAAAACCCCGGTTCCAGAAGAACCGGGGTCTTCAATATCGTCGATGGATTCCTCGCCTTTTTGAATCCGATTTCAATGCTCGGCCAATTGTAACCACAGACGATTAAGTGTCACGGCACATTAGTCACGTTCTTGGTGATAATTGTGGTACCAACGGGCTTGAGGACATCCGTGCCATTTCCGCCGTTCAAGTTCAGTGTCGTGATATTGCAGTAAGTCAGGTTCAACGTGTCGTTTCCATCACCGAGGATAACGGAGGTTGTTGTTGACTTCAGCCCCACAATACTGACGGTATCGTTACCACCAGAACATGTGATATCGAGAATCACGTCGCCTGAGTATGGGAACGTCACTGACTGTGTGCTGGTGGTCGCGTTTCCGATTCGAGTGGCACCAGCCCCTTCGACTGCAATCTGACCAGCGCGAAGCGTTACCGCAAACGAATTGTCTCCCGCATCATCAGTGATCGTCAAAACCTTAGTGCCCGGATTGTAGTTCACCGCAATGTAGAAGTTACCGATCGTAATCGTACTCGTCAGGATATTGCTCGTGATGGTTCCATCGTTGACCTGGAAGTCGACCTTACGAGGGGTTTTGGTTGGATTCGTCGAACTGTTGGAGTAACTGACGGCTCGCAGAGCAGCCTGCGTCTGCGCCAGAGTGGCTGTGTTGTCTGACGACACCAGCGTCATTGTGCCAGAAGCGGCGTCGTAGCTGCCTGTGATATTCCCCATCGTGGCCGGATCCGCAACAAACGTCAGGGAGTCTTCTGCGGCGACAACATTAGTGATTTTCACCGTTCCGCCAGGAAGAGTCGTATTGTCGGGGTCACCAACCTTGATGTTGGGGTTGATCGGCTTGGGCAGTTCCTTAATCCCGTAGAACAAATCGGTGTTGATCGTCAGCAAAGGAGCCCCTTTGACACCCTTGGTGCTGAATGATCCGGTAATCGTGTACTGCCCGAGGCTTCCGTATTTCGTATAGCCGGTGGTCAGCGGATTGCCGTTTGCGACCCCTTCGATCTTGACATAGTAGGTACCGGCTACAACTGCCTGATTGATCGAAGCAATAACATCTGTGGGGGGATTGGCGGGGTTGCCCGCGGCTGCGACGAGAACGCCCTTCGAATCGAGCAGACTTAACTGGATGTCCAGCATCGTATTTGCAGGACCACCGACCGCATCGAGCTTAATTGTTCCTGAGCCGCACGTGATCTTGAAGATATCCGCGTCATTCGTGGTTTCGATGACGCCGCTCGTGTTCACTGTGAACGAAGAAGCGCCTGCAGTTCCGCCAATTGACTTGGCACCAGAAGTCGTGCTGCTGAAATCATCCTGGCGGTACGTCAGGTACGAGGCGATCAGTGTAAGATCATCTTCCTGATTATTAGCGTTGGCATACTCACCTTTGCTCCACTGAACAATCGGTTTGTAGTAACCAGCCCCCATGTGAGGTGCCCAGCCGACCTTTCCCGACCCTTGTCCAAGGTAATAGTCCTGATGAGACGGATCGGATGCGGGAAACAATCCGTCATGGTGCAAACCGACAGTGTGCCCAACTTCGTGAACGCACGCGTCTGCGTTTGGTTTGCTCTGAGTTCCCACGCCAGGTTGCAGGACGAAACATGGAGTATCGATTCCCAATCCAATGTCGAGTCCAAACGAATTCAGGAAAGCGACCCCACCCGCTCCTGGAGCAGGACTTGGAGTTGAGGTTCCAAACAGGACACGCATCCCCCACTTCGTGTCCGGCCCACCTGTATTAATCAAGTCACTGACCAGCGGGGTTTCGGTTGTTACGTCGACATCGTAGGGCGAGTAGCATTCGGCAGCTCGCTGCCAGATCTGAACAATCGCTGCCTGCTCTGCGGCAGAAAACGTCGTGGGATCGCCATCGCTGTCGTAGGCAGTTGTCGTGATCGTGGGTGTCGTGGCGTCGTTCCACCACGTATTTTGAGTGACATGGCCGTCGAAGTCGAGATAGATTCGCTTCGCAGCGTTTGGACGACTGTGAAGTTGAAAGGTTCCGGCTCCCGCTGGAACGGCGGGGACTCGTGGTGCAAACTGCGCCTGAGCCGCCGCGTACTTCTGAAAATCGACCGATGCTGCAGCACAGGCATGGTGCCCGTTTATGGTCAGGTTTTTGCACTCTGAGTTCGCGCAGACCTGATTCGTCACAGGTGACGGCGACGGACAGGGACTTCCCGACATAGAGGCGATAGAAGCGACAGAAGCCGCACAAACCCAACGGAGGAACCGACGGGATCCTGACTTGGGAGAGGCAAACTGGCCGAGTGCCATGATGAAATCCTTGATGTTTCGCTATCAGAAATGAGCCTGGTCGATGGGATTCTCACCCCTGCCACCCCAAATTTCAACGAAATTCCACAAAAACGGGACTTCATTGAGGAGTATTCAGAGTGTCGACCTGAATTTTAATGAATCTCCAGTCCATTAGAAGTGTTCTGTCATACGGAGGGATGATCATGAACACCGATTGATTCGGGCAAAGTCGGGCTGATTCAACGGAGTTGCGAGTCATGGGGAATTTGCGGATTGTTCACAGTTCGCAGACCTCCTGATAGCAGCACGCCGAAACTGGAAAAACCGATTCCAGACGCCAGAAATCGTTGGTAATCCCCCTGCACCGGACTTAGGCTACAATCCTTACACCCCGAAGATTCCTTCGGGTTTGCCAATTCTTTCCATCGTGAACTGATTGTCGCAACAACCGACGCCAGTCCGTAAATTGAATTGCCGAAGATAGAAATTGGACCAGTCGCGCAGACGGCGTAGAATGTTCTAAGTGCTGTCAACATTGAACAAATCCGCGAATTCGTTGCCACCCGAGTCTACGAAGAGTGCCCGAAATGGAAAGCAAGAAGTTTCTGAATGCCGAAGAAGTTGCCGCCGAATTCGGGCTGAATGCCGATTCGTTAAAGCAATTTGTTGACTCCGGTGAAGTTCGGGCTCTGGCAGACCGCGGAACGTGGAAGTATCGTCGCGATGAACTCGAAGCCCTCGTCAGTGCGGGGAAAATCCTGCCTCCCACGTCAGACTTCGGACTTGATGCCATCGCCGAAGGTGGTCAGACGCTCAGTTTTACTGATCAAGACGACGATCTTTCCTACATCGAACTGGACGAAGAAGCACTGGCAGAACAAGCCACGATGATTACAAAGTCCGCACCCGAAGCGGCGCCTGCTTCCGAAGCTCCGGAATCCGAAGACTGGTTCGTTCCGTCCGATACGCCCGAAATGGCGGAAAAAGGAAATCAATCGTCGAGTGATGTCGCGATTTATTCTGGCCCAAACCTGTCCGACGACGACGTTCCATCGATCGCTGCCGGCAGTGACAGTGATGTCCAGATTGCTCCCGAATACAACTCGCCACGCCCTGAAGACTCAGGGATTCTGCTCGATTTCAACCTCGATGCAGGTGCTACCGTTTCTTCGTCAGGTTCGTCGCTGCGGCTGCCTCAGACGGCGGGAACGCTCGACGACGTAATCGAAACCGCAAACGCGGAAGCAGATTCGGGATCGGCCTGGGATGACATTCCAGATTCGTCCTCGGGTGATTCGAGTGTCGTGGGAATCGGAGGTGAAGCTAGCGGTGTGAATCTCGATACCAGTGGCAGTTCTATCGGATTGGGCGGCGACAGTGCCGTCAATCTGGTCGACCTGTCGGGTAGCGACGTGAAGCTTCCCACAGAAGAAAGCGGAATTCTGCTGGACGAAGGCTCACAACTCGGAATGTCTGCCGGAAGTTCAGTTGTCACGAAGGGAGATGGCAGCGTTCTCGGCATCGCAGCTGCCGACGCCGACAGCGGAATTGCTCTCGGACCTGCCGATGCGGACAGTGGGATCAGCCTGGAATCGGGTCAGGACAGTGGTATCACTCTAGAAGGCTCCCGAATTCACGCCGATCCCGACAGCGGAATTACCCTGTCCGCAGGAGACAGTGGACTGGCCCTCTCTGACGATCTCGACAGTGGAATTGCACTGGGTTCCCTCGACAGCGGGCTCAGCCTGCAGGGGGCCGACAGCGGTCTGATGCTGAGCGGTGACTCAGGGATTGCGATCGACGGAAACGCGAAAACTCTGGCGGACGATGAACTGTCGCTGAATCTCGACGGAGACAAGACGCAAACACTGGATTTGTCGAGCGAATTCGAGGATGACTCCGCGTTCGACATCAATCTGGATGAAGGCGATGCCACGGCTGAATTGTTGCTCGGCGACGATGACGATGATGCAGACGATTCCTCGGCGACAGTGGTTCGCAAAGGTCGCCCCGCACCGGGAAGTTTGAGTGCTGCGTTTGAACTCGATGACGCCGGCGAGGTCGAAGATCTTGAGATTTCGCAAGACCTTGACGCTGGTGTTGAAGATGAAGTGGCAGAACTGGACGAAGACGAAGTTTTCGATGCCTCGGAAGAGACATTCAGCGACGAAGTCGACGCGACGGAAGATGATGATTACCTGGAGCCTGTTGCCTCGAAGAAACCTGCCGCTCCCAAAGAACCCTCCTGGGGTATGGGGATGGCAGCAGGACTCGTCGCTTGCTCACTCGTCCTCGCAGCGAATTCGCTGATCCTGTGGGCAGGCGTGTCAACAATGTGGACGGGTGCCGATTCCGAAGGCCCGGCTGCATCGCTGATTCAGTCTCTGGCCGAACTGATCAAGTAGTCCAGACGATTTCATTCGAGAGACTGCGTCAAGATTCGCCACAGCAACGAGATTGCGATCACAGAGTCGTGGCGTGCTGACGTGAAAAGAGATCAGCGAGAGAGACGGTAGACACCGTCCCTCTCGCTGTCCTTCAATGTTGCGTGACTCTGGCCCAGCCACGATTCCCAATTCGCAAGACGTCCTCTGTCTCCAAGATCAGTGGGCAGGTATGGCGGACATCCGGTCCGTCCTACCTCTTACTGACCACACATGCCATTTCGACGGATCGTAAGTCCGTCGTCAGAAATCAGAGACTGGCAGTCGATTCTTTCGGTTGCTTCGGTTCTTCCGGTCGATTATCTGGACGAGGCGGACGTCGTCTCTCACCGTCCTGCGGGGCTCGGTGCTCGCCCGGACCATGTTCGGTTCCCCGTGAATTTGGGCCGCGATCACCATGTCCCTGTGGCGGGCCAAATCCACGACCTGAATCATGACGGGGGCTCGCGTGCTGGGGACCTGATCCACCAAGACGGTGTTCGGGACCATCAGCCTGCGGGCCGTCATTGCGACCGTGATCTCCACCACGATTCGGTGGGCCGAAGCTTCGACCCGAATCATGACGCGGCATCATATGCTGAGGGCCTGGACCGCCGGGACGATGTTCTGGTCCGCGAGCCTGTGGACCGTGATTACGACCGTGATCTCCACCACGATTCGGTGGTCCGAAGCTTCGACCTGAATCATGACGTGGCATCATGTGCTGAGGACCTGGACCACCGGGACGATGTTCCGGGCCACGAGCGTCTGGGCCGTTATCACGAGGACGATCGCCTCGATGTTCAGGGGCACCAGGCCCTCGTTGCTGGCCCCGTTCCGGTCCACCAGCGTGTGGAGCATGACCATGCTCAACTCCGCCTCGTGGTGGACCAAAGCCACCTGGACCACGGTTGGGAGGGCCGTCAGGACGTTCAGGGCGCCGATTCGGTCGTGATTCTGGATTCGGCTTTGCTTCTGCGTCCGACTTTTCAGGAGCTTTCGCCTCTGGTGTTGCTGGCGTCTCTGGCTTCGCCGCCTCTGTTGCCGGTTTCTCTTCCTGATTGAGCGCAACGGCAAAAAGGGCGCTGACGGGTTCATCCTGTGCTGACACAGGAACGGTCATGAGCACGACAGCGGCAATAGCCGCACATATGCCCTGAATCGCGAGACGCATACGATAACTCCTGAAGTGAGATTCCACCGGGCCTGAAAAGGCTTCTCTTTCATGACAGTCACGGCTGGTGCCTAAAGACCGCCGCGCGGATTTTCCGTTTTTATGACATTTCACGCGTCAACAGCCGGAATCAATCCGTGGTCAGAATCAATTGACTCAATCGCCCCTGAATTCACTGTGAAGACTTTCCAGCGAAGAATTACCCGTGAAGAAATTTCCGATTTTGTGGCGGTAAACACACCTCTCGCGTGACAATAATGTTAGCAACAGCTTTGAAATCAAGGGGTTATCCGTGCAGAGTGACATTGGAGAGTTGATCGAGCAGGCACGCGGGGGCGATCCCGAAACCCTCGGAAGACTGCTCGCTTCCTATCAAAACTATCTGCGATTGCTGGCCAAAATTGAAATCGGCCGCCGACTGCAGGGAAAAGTCGATGCCTCAGACGTCGTCCAGGAAACGTTTCTTGAGGCCCATCGTCATTTCCCCAGCTTTCAAGGGCAGGCGACTGGTCAATTCACCAAATGGTTGCGAACGATCCTCGCATCAACGCTCGCAAATACTGTCCGCCGTTATCTGGGAACGCAGGCACGCGATCTGCGACTCGAACAGGAGTTGGCTGCAGACCTCGATCAATCAACCTGTGCTCTCGGCCAGATGCTGGTCGACCCTCACAGTTCGCCCAGCCAGCAGGCGATGCGCGGCGAACAGACATTGTTGGTCGCCGAAGCAATGGGACGTCTTCCTGAGGACTATCAAACCGTCCTCGTCCTGCGTCATCTGGAAGGACTGACGTTTCCTCAAGTGGCAGAACGGATGGGTCGCAGTGTCGACAGTGTTGAAAAGTTGTGGTTACGTGGTCTGACTCGACTGAAGCGTGAGTTTGGTGAGGTGACGCCATGAGCACGATCCCTGAAAAAAACGTCGATCCTGGTCATTTCGACGAAGATGATCCGCGTTTGCTGCAGGTATCTCGTGAATACCTTTCCGAGTTGGAAGCTGGCGGTTCTCCCGACAAGCAGGCATATCTGTCCAGGTATCCGGATTTGGCGGATGCGCTACTGGAATGTCTCGAAGGGATAGAACTGGCTCATTCGCTGCGCCCCATGAATGCGCCAACTCCCGTGGAATTCCATGGAAGTCCGTTAGGCGATTTTCAGATCATTCGCGAAATCGGGCGAGGGGGCATGGGCGTCGTCTACGAGGCGATTCAGATTTCACTGGGACGTCACGTCGCATTGAAAGTTCTTCCGTTTGCTGCTGCACTGGATGCTCGACAACTGCAACGCTTCAAAAACGAAGCTCATGCGGCAGCCCAGTTGCACCACACCAACATCGTCCCGGTCTACGCCGTCGGATGTGATCGAGGCGTCCACTTTTATGCGATGCAGTTGATCGAAGGACGCTCCCTGGCCAGTGCGATCAAAGAACTACGGAACGATTTCGCTGCTGCTCCAACCGGATTTCGAGATTCAGCGATACAACAGAATCCGACTGCCACACAGGCGAATTCCGCAGCATTGACACAACGGACCCGGCGGGGAAGTGAACGCTTTCGGACTGCGGCTCGGATGGCCGCGCAAGTCGCTGATGCCCTGGAATACGCTCACGATGCAGGTGTGGTCCATCGCGACATCAAGCCTGCCAATCTGATGCTCGACACACGAGGCGCAGTCTGGATCACCGATTTTGGTCTGGCTCAGGTGGTCGCCGATGCGGGGGTGACTCAGACGGGCGATCTAGTCGGGACATTGCGTTACATGAGTCCCGAGCAGGCGGCTGGTCGTAAAGCTCCCATCGACCATCGTACGGACGTCTATTCACTGGGGGCCACGCTTTACGAAGTGCTGACATTGCAGCCGATTTTCACCGGCGAAGATCGAGTCGGCCTGTTGCAGCAGATCCTGAATGATGACCCCCGTCCACTGCGTTCGATTGATCCCTCGATTCCAGTAGAGCTGGAAACGATCGTCCTGAAAGCAACATCAAAGAGTGCCAGTGATCGATATGCGACAGCCGGAGAAATGGCCGCCGA
>CAXBSB010000003.1:0-71981 GCA_963977965.1 uncultured Schlesneria sp. | reverse complement strand
GAAACATTTGCTTCGCGTGGCGAACTTCAAAAGGATCTCAAGGCCGAACTTCAAGTCCTCGACAAGGTCAACCGAACGTGCAGGTTCATTATACCCTGGCGGGACTTGGTACCCGGTTTACGGCATGGTTTCTCGATCAGATTCTCGTCAGCATTCTCATGTTTGTGATAATGGTGGTGATGGTGATCGTCAGTGTTTCTCTCGGAAACGTTCTCACCGAATTTGTAGAGAATAATCACGAGAACCCGGAAAAGGTGGGACGCTACGCAATTGGATTGGTCGTCGTAGTAACGGGGCTGGGAAGCTTTGTTTACTATGTTTTTTGCGAATTGCTATGGCGAGGACAAACGCCAGGTAAGCGGCTTTGCAAAATTCGAGTTGTCAAAGTGGATGGTTTTTCACTCGATCCCGCCAGCATCCTCATCCGAAACATCTTCCGACTGGTCGACCATATTCCCATGCTCTGGATTGTGCCGGTCATGTCAAAACGCGGGCAGCGGACTGGTGATATGGTGGGAGGAACAGTCGTCATCACTGATGTCGCACCAGATTTGACGGGGGTGCGAGTGCAGCTCTCAGAGAGAAAGGCGATTGACGCACTTTTTCGATTTGACGCGAACATGTTGCAGCGATTGTCCCCCTCGGACTGGGATGCGGTGGAACGGTTGCTGGAACGCTGGAACGAAATTCCGGATGACCAGCGAAAGTTTCTCTCAGATCGTTTGACACATTCCCTCGTTGCCAAATTGCAAACCGACCTGCCAGAAGCCGAAAACCGGCGTCGTTTTCTCGAAGATCTGCTGGCAGCGGAAATACGACGCCAAAGTCGATTGCTTGCGTAACGGAAATCCATCCACCGACATCATGTCCCGGTTCTTGGGCGCGTTGCGACGTACGATGCGATAAACAACGCACCCAGGATCATGTCGATTGTCCCGGCCACCATCATTGTGGGGTTCAATCGCCCCAGGGCGAACAGCACCGCTGCCGCAATTCCAAATCCGAATTTCTCCAGGACCGTTGGAATCATGAGTGGACGGTATCGAGTGGGATCCGTGGAAATCACAAGAAATGCAACCTGCCAGGCGAGCCCTACCCCGACAAATCCGTAGTAATACTCGGGGTGTGTGATGGCGGGCGGAAAGTCCTGTCCGTTTTTGGCTTCCAGAAAGTACTGAGGAGCCAGCACGATCAGGCCGTAAATACCGGCGATCAGATAAACGCGTTTCGCAAACAACATGTTAGGTGTGACGTCCGTGTTGAGATTTGTGATGAATTCCTTCCGAGATGTTAACTCACCCGTTTCTGTTTTGCGAATTTGGAAAGCGGGGATTTCCAAACGGCATTTCTTGTGTGATTCGCTCTACGACCGACGCAACAAAAAACGCAGGTGCGAACCACGATGACGCTAGAGATCTTTGAGAATTACAGGTGTAATAATCATCGATTGGGTCCATCCTGAGGTTTCATTCCCATGTCTGGAATGCCTCATCGTACATGTTATCGCCCGAGGATGAATTGCATCGTGTTCAAGCTCCTTTCCATGACAGTTGCGTTCACGCTTCTTGTAACAACGGTTCGTGCCGAAACTCTGCTGCTGGAGGCTGAATCGTTTGTGGAACATGGCGGTTGGTCGCTCGACACGGCATTCATCCCGATTGTCGGATCACCTTATTTGCTCGCTCACGGTCTGGGACAACCCGTCGCAGACGCGGTGACGACGGTGAAGGTCGCGGGGGGCGATTACCGAATCTGGGTCAGAACCAAGGACTGGGTCGCCCCGTGGAAAGCCAAAGGGACACCGGGCCGCTTCCATGTACTTCTGAATAACAAACCGCTTTCGACCGAATTCGGCACAACGGGGGCAGACTGGAATTGGCAGTCAGGTGGTACCGTTTCTCTTGCTGCGGGTGAAGTCCGATTAGCATTGCATGATCTGACGGGATTCGACGGACGATGCGATGCAATCCTGCTCAGTAATGATCCTCGTTTTGAACCAGCAGCAGAAAAACTTGCTGCCGCTCGCAATCAACTCTTGAATCTTCCTCCCGCGCCCGAAGACCAGGGAGAATTCGATGTTGTTGTGGTCGGAGGTGGATACGCGGGAATCGCCGCTGCGATTTCGGCCGCGCGACAGTCTCTGAAGGTCGCGTTGATTCAGGACCGATTCGTTCTTGGTGGTAACGGCAGCAGCGAAGTACGCGTGTGGGCTCAAGGGGGAACTCTTCGAGGCAAGTATCCGCACCTTGGTGAAATCGTCGAAGAATTCGCGGATCATGCTCCCGATTCTCCAGGCGATGGGGCTCATTTCGGCGATGCTCGCAAAGAGAAACTGGCCCGACGCGAAAAAACGATTTCCCTGTTTCTGGGGCATTTTGTTACTGAAGTAGAACTCGACGCGAACACGGACCAGAAGGCCAGCAAGGAAGCTGGTTACGAAGCGGCACCAATCAAATCAGTGACCGCGCTGGAGGTTCGTACCAGCCGTCATCGCCGATTCCGCGGCAAGTTCTTTGCGGATTGCACTGGGCATGGTGCCATGGGAGCACTCGCTGGAGCTGCCTTTCGGGTGGAACCCAAAGGTCGCATGGGAATGTCGAACATGTGGTTCTGGCAGCATGAAGCAGCACCGCAGCCGTGGCCTGAAACACCATGGGCATTGAACCTCGAAGAAAGCGATTTTCCCAAGACTGTTAAAAGCAAGTCCGAGATCGAAGGCAAACCATTTATGAAAGGGGAATGGTTCTGGGAATCGGGGTTTGACAAGGATCCGATTCGTGATCTGGAACTGATCCGCGACTGGAATCTGCGAGCTGTTTTTGGAGCATTTACGGCGATCAAGAATGGCCACGATAAGGAAAAGAATGCCACAGCGGCGCTCAAGTGGGTCGCCTACGTCGGGGGGCCTCGCGAATCACGTTTGCTGGATGGTGATGTGATTCTGAACCGCGAAGACATCGTTTCACAAAAAGAGTTTCCTGATGGATGTGTCCCGACGACGTGGGACATTGACCTTCATTACCCGAAGGAACAATTCGCCAAGAAGTTCCCCGACAATCCTTTCATTTCGCGTGCGGAATTTGGTGCGGGTGTCGATCGAAAGAACGGCTATCCGATTCCCTATCGGTGCTTCTATTCGAAAAACGTGCCAAACCTGCTGATGGCAGGCCGCTGTATCAGTGTGAATCACGAAGCCCTTGGAACGGTTCGTGTCATGCGCACTTGTGGAATGATGGGCGAGGTTGTCGGTAAAGCGGCGTACCTGGGAGTCAAGCACAACGTCACACCTCGAGGGGTTTATCATTACCACCTGGGCGAGTTAATCGATCTGATGAAGCAACCGGGGGCAATGCGACGTGATTCTCTGGAGGGTTCACTTTATCGCGACAAAGACGTTCAGTCCGTGGTCGGCTATCTTTCGAAGGCAACTGATACCGTCGAAGGGGTGAAGCCAGCTTCGCCACGAGCGACCCGACCTTTCGTATCATCACTGCCTGGAATCGTGATTGATGAAACCCAGGCGAAACTCACTGGGAAATGGGGCGATACGGGCAGTCTTTCTCCGTTCGTCGGGGAAGGATACAGGTATGCCTCACCCGGTGAAAAATCTGAAGCCAGGTTCACCTTCAAGATCAAGCAGGCGGGCAAGTACGAACTGCGATTTGCCTGGGCACCTCATGAAAACCGCGCGACAAAGGCCACGTGTATCCTTGAACGGAAGGGCCAGAATCCGCTGAAGATCCGCATCAATCAGCGTGACGCGACAACAGATCCCAACGGATTCCACTCGTTGGGACGCTTTGATCTTCCAGAAGGCGAATCGACGTTCACACTGACTTCTGAGGGGGCAGACGGGCTGGTACATGCCGACGCCCTGCAAATCCTGGAAGTCAAATGATTCGCGTCTCTGCACTGCGAATGTATCGCCTCGTGGCCATTCTGCTTGCTGCGTGGATGCTGCAGTTTGCGGATCGCCGCTCAGTAGATCTGGAAAGTCGATTTGCACTCAGCGACGTGAAATTATTCTTTCCGGAAGCGCAGACGATATCGCCTCCAGATGATCGAAACTTCTGCGCGATCTGGAATTCGCACGGAGTGCGATTGGGGAGTGTTCTGGCGACGTCTCCAGAATCGGACGAGATTATTGGCTACTCAGGTGCCAGCAACCTGATGGCTGCGATCGATGCACAGGGACACGTGATTGGAGTCAAGGTTCTGGCGAGTGGTGATACGCCCGCTCACGTCCGCGACGTCGACCGGCACAATACTTTCTGGCGGCAACTCGTGGGGTGGTCACCTGATATCGAACCTCTTCCTCGAATCGATGCTGTCAGTGGATCGACACTCACCAGCCTGGCAATGGCCGAAGCGGTAGAAACTCGATTGCGCGGGCAGTCCTCGTCAAAGCGATTTCCTCTGTCTATTACCTTAGACGAAGTTCACGCTTTCTTTCCGGCAGCAGCAGATCTTAAGGAAGTGTCCGAACGATCTGCCTGGCGTAAGGTCACGGACAAGTCGGGAAGTTCGCTGGGATATGTGGTTCGAACGGCTCCCGCTTCTGACAACGTGCGAGGTTATAAGGGGCCTACGGAATCTCTGATCGCTGTTGCCTCCGACCGACAGACAATTCTGGGAGTCCGACTTCGCTCGAGCTTTGATACTCCGGACTATGTTGACCGCGTCAGGGACGACACGGATTTCCTGGCACTGCTGGCGAAACATCGTGTCTCAGACTGGCCGCAGATCGACTTTCGTAAGGCCGGGATCGAAGGGGTTTCGGGAGCGACAAATACAAGCTTTGCCGTGGCGGAGGGAATCCGACGAAGGTTTCGCGCGGACCTTGAGGTACCTCCTGTGAGTTCGAAATCTGTATTCACAATTCGCAACATCTGCGTCTCCATCATCGCGATTGGCGGCTTGGCCATCTCGTTGACGCGACTGCGAAGTTCTCGTCAGTTTCTGCGTGTCTGGCACGTCGTTGTTGTCGTGGTGCTGGGACTCTGGCTTGGAGATTTATTGTCACTGGCCACATTTACTGGCTGGGGGCGGAGTGGTGTTCCATTCCAGACTTCGCCGGGGATCGTGTTACTCGCTGCAGTGGCACTTTTGACACCGTGGAGCACTCGACGCAACGTGTACTGCCAGCACATTTGCCCTCATGGAATTGTTCAGGGCTGGCTGGGGCGGTTTCGTCGCTGTCACATTGGGATGCCTGATCGTGTCCGATCGTGGCTGGGGCGAATCCCTGTAGCTCTTCTGATTACAGGTTGTGCGATCGCCGTTGCCATTCCTCGATTCGATCTCACGATGCTGGAACCATTCGATGCATGGGTCTTGAAGGGAGCGGCGCTCGTTTCGGCGGTGATCGCTGTTACTGGGTTACTGACGTCCATTTTTGTTCCGCAGGCGTATTGTCGATTCGGATGCCCGACAGGAGCACTTCTGAAATTCGTTCGAAGTGGTGGGGAACATGATCGGTTCGGATTGCGTGATGCAATCCCGGGATTGTTGATATTGGTGGTCGGGACCATCGTTGGTGCTGCGAAGTTACAGGTACCGGTGCTTCAGAGCACTCCTGACGTCGCGTCTGCCCCGGCAATCTCAGGGCGAGCATTTGGCACGACGTGGAGTGTCAGATTTCGATCACATGACATAGATGTCGATCAGTTGCGCGATGGAATAACATCCGAAGTGAATCGCATCGAAGCATTGTTGTCTCATTGGAGTAAGGGATCTGCGACGGCGGATTTCAATGCGAATGAGACGACATTGGAAATGGAGGTTCCGTCCGAATTAGTCCAACTGGTGATTCAGTCGCAGGAACTCAGCCGCGCCACGGATGGGGCTTATGACATTACGGTCGCGCCACTGGTCAATGTGTGGGGATTCGGTCCGAGCGGCGAAATCAAATCGTCACCGACAGACGACGAATTGGCTTTACTTCTCGCCAAAGTGGGTTGGCAAAAGCTGTCAGTCGATCGCGATGCGAATACGCTTAAGAAAGGACATCCAGAACTGCAGATTGATCTCGGTTCCATCCTGCAGGGATACACCGCGGACCGAATCGCTGCTGTGATTCGCGAGTCAATGCCGGGGGATGAGCCTGATTATCTGATCGATGTGGGCGGCGAACTTCTCGCAAAAGGGAGTTGGAGCGTCGCCATTGAAGATCCCGCGAATCCTTCGAAGCCGAAGAAGACTCTGGAGCTGACAAACGCGGCGCTGGCAACCAGCGGAACATCGCGGGCGACGCGAATCGTCGACGGCCAGCCGATACATCACCTGATCAGTCCCAAAACTGGACGTCCGATACCAGTCCGAGCTCGATCGACATCTGTTCGCGCGCGAACATGCCTCGAAGCCGATGGTTGGGCGACGGCGTTGTGGCTCGTGGGCCCTGACGAAGCTCGCCGAATCGCTCAGAACCATCAACTGGATTTCTGGAACTTTGAAGACTGAGCCATCACCGCGAGAGTCCTTGCCGGAATTATCGACCTCCAGGAGCAGGATCAAACGCACTTCGAACTGGTTGCGCAGGCTCGGTATAGCTTGCCGACTGAATCACGCTCGAAGCTCCCGGCATCTGAGCCACCTGCGGCTTGGTATTGCTGCGCTGCTGACGAATTGTAATGAGTAGAGTCTGAGCCTGAGCGAGATCTGGTTTCAGGGCGATCGCTTTGTGCAGATGTTCTTCTGCCTGGAGCAGGTTTCCTTGTTCATGCAGGATATGGGCCAGATTGTATTCAGCTTGTGCAGCCCCGACCGCTGTTGTGAAGCTTGCCAGGGCTGACGTCAGATCGCCCGATTTGGCTTGAACGTAACCCAGATGATACGCACAGGCCGCATCATACGGAGCCAGTTCGGTTGCTTCCTTCATGTATTCGAGTGCTCTCGCCCAATCTCCCTTGGCCGAAAAATACTGTCCATACGACACCGCGACCTTTGAATCTTTCGGCGCAATCTTGCGAGCTTTGGCCAGTCGCTTTTCTGCATCGTCCAATCGTCCCATGGCGATGTCCAACCGGGCCAGTCCCATCATCGCGTCGACATTCTTCGGGCTCTTTTGGAGGACTTTGTCGTAGGAAATGCGAGCTTCGGCCAGATTCCCATCCTGCTCATGCCAAGTGCCATAGGCAAGATGAACCTTGACGGGATCCTTCAGGTCCTTGCCAAACATGAATTCAGGTGGTTCAGGTGCAGGCTTCGTTGCGGCAGCAGGCGTCTTCTGAGTCGCGTTTTTGTCCGCTAAGGGTGACTTGGGAACCATGTTGCAGCCTGAAGCGACTACGGCCAGACTTGCAGCACTCATGAACCAGACCGCGAAACCAGATGAACGTACCACGTTAAACTCCTCCCGCGATTTGGGCTCCAACCCGTCGACAACAACAATCAACGCAAATTAAACTCTGAATGGCTCACAACTGGAAAAAGCGACGTGCTGATTCATCCATCAGCCGTTCGGTCAAGGCAAACGGTTGCTCATGGAACTTGCAGATCGAGTCCGCGATCTCCAGCAGATCTCGTGGATCGCTGGAACGGGGAACTCGTCCTGCGTGGTAGTACTTGCGAAACAGCAGTTCGATTGCCGCCTGACTGAACTGGATCTGTTTCTGCTGGCACAGCAATCGAAAAATCTCGGAATACGTTGCCCGGTCTGGTGCTTCAATCCTCACCTTGTGGCGAATGCGTCGCAGAAAGGCATCGTCAACCAGTTCCCGTGGTTCCAGATTCGTCGAGAAGATGATCAGTTGTTCGAAGGGGAGCATGAATTTGCGACCCGTCGAAAGCGTCAAGTAATCGACGCGTTCTTCCAGCGGCACAATCCAGCGATTGAGCAGATCTTTCGGACGAACTAACTGGCGTCCAAAGTCGTCGATCAGGAAAACGCCTCCATTGGCTTTGATATGCATCGGGGCCGTGTAAATGTTCGCGGCTTGATTGTACTGAAGTTCCAGCATCTCCAGAGTCAGTTCGCCACCCGTGACGACGACCGGCCGCCGAATGCGTCGCCAGCGAATGTCGAAGTATCCATCGGGCACAACGTAGCTGGGCGACTCAATCGCGCCGGGTGATCGCGTCGCGGGCATGTCGTCAGTGGTGTGATGAATTCCCGGGTCAAACAACGTGATGATGCTGCTCTCGGCCTGAATCGCATAGGGGATATAGATTTCGCCCCCCTGCATATTCAAAAACCGGCCCAGCCCCTTGGCAATCAGGGTTTTGCCATTCCCAGGGGGACCATGCAGAAAGACCGATGTCCCGCTGCAGACTGCGGGGCCAAGTTCTTCCAGCATGGTTGGATGAATCACGCAGTCCTCAAACGTCAAACGCAGTTTTTCCAGCGTGCAACCAGTGCCTGTCACGTGCTGCAACTTGCATTGCTCGATGTATTGCTCAATCGGGACGGGTGCGGGACCAACGTACCGGCAATGTTCGAAGGATTCCCGGGCTCGGGCTCGTCCCAGTTCAGTCAGGGCGAATCGATAGGAGATGCGACCTACGAGATCACCCGAGGCGACTTCGATACATTTCTGATCGCGCATCGTCCGCAGTGCTTCATCGACGATCGAAAATGGAAGTCGCGTGGCACGTGCGATGTCGCCCCCGAGCAATGTTCCATGCAAATAAAGCTGCTTCAGGACCAGGTCGGCGATGAAACCGAGTTGCAGACCGCACTCGGCGAGTGTCGCCGGGCTGCGTGGAGCCGGGACGACCGACGATTGAGCCTCAATGCGATCCTGAGAAGAAGGCTTCGGCCGCCCCTTTTCCTCAGTCGGTTGAGGTTTTGAAAACAGGTCGGCGTACAGCTTGCCGACCTGTGATGATGCGGTCGATTTCTGCGTGGTCGTACCGAAGCCTGGGTCCCCGAACGGACCAGGTGATGCGTCAAGTGTTGTGGGAAATGGATTGCCCGCCATCGACTTTATCAGTCTTTATGTGAGTTTCGAATTCAAAAATGTCTGGTTGATACCGGACCTGTGACGATCAGCGTGTCGTTTGAGAGCTTCCTCCGCCTCCGCCACTCGCAGATTGACCAGCGCCGCCGCCACCCGCTGCTCCACCACCAGCACCGCCACCGCTGGATCCCGATCGACCGATGACAAACAGGCGAGGTCGGGGAATCGAGTTCAATTCCAAGGACCTGAGTCGATCGACTTCGTTTGCAGGTCTGCCATTGAAGTTGTCGTACCGGGCAATCACCGGTGGAATTCCTGGCAGGCCGGTATCTCGCAGGAATTGTTCTGCATTGGCGACACGAAGCTGTGCCATCTCGGCAGAAATTCCCTGCGAGACATAGACGGTTCGATACTGAGCCGGAACGGCATTCATCACCCATAGAAGGTGGTTCTGCCCTGCATCAGTCAGTTTTTGCGTGTCGACGTCAAAGTGATAATCATGCAAAGTGGTTGCGTTGACCCAGCCTGAATTGGCCTGGGCGTCGAGCAGGTTCTGCACATCGGCCCGATCCTGGCAGTTGTATGGAAATGGCCAGTAGTGAGCGGTGTGAAAGGCGTGCGAGGCCGTTTGCTTACGACCCGTGGGACGTGGGTAAGGAGGCCAGTACTTGCCATGCTTGTAAACCTGCCGCGCGCCTGGTGGATCGTCTGCACGTTGCTGATACCACTCTTCCGAGAACGGAAGAGGGCCACCTGCAAGGGCAACTCCCGACGAAATCGCAACTGCAACGACCAGACTGCGAACATACATCTGCCAGCGAATCCTTCGCATCCCGCCCCCTCATTCCGTTCTGGCTCGGACCCGCAGCATGCCCCGAATTCCCGCATTCAATACGAGATCGCACGCCGGTTCTCGATGCCGACTAATTCTCTTATCGACCATCGACCGAAGCGGTCATAACGGAAAGATCGGTTGTAAGGATCGCTTTCGGCAGCTTCTGCCGAAGTCCAGCGTGGTTTTGAACCGATCTGGAAACGATGGATCTGCGGAAGATGGCTACGAACAACCGAATTTGATTTCCGCTGGGCTCGTCCCAGCGGGATCGCAACTGATCTGCTACATCATGCGAACCATTACGCCTTGATTCTCAGACCTGCGGGAACCACCCATCGTTCTGCCAGGCCGAATGCGGCTTGCACTCCGACGGCAAGCATTGCGGCTGGAATGGCTCCCTGAAGAATCAAGCTGAAATCATCCAGCCTTATTCCTGTCAGGATTGGCTGGCCGAAGCCCCCTGCTCCGACCAGTGCTCCGATTGTCGCAGTTCCTACATTGATGACTGCTGCGGTTCTGATGCCGGCCAGAATCGATGTCGATGCCAACGGCAATTCAACTAGCCTCAGGCGAGCTGAACCTGACAGCCCCAGCACGATGGCAGACTCCTTCAGATTCTCGGGGATACTCGAAAGTCCTGTGTAGGTATTGCGCACAATCGGCAGCAGGCTGTACAGAAAGAGGGCGAAGATCGCCGGCATTGGCCCGAGTCCCAGAATGGGAATAGTAAACACCAGGACCGCCATTGCCGGCAGGGTCTGCACGATACCGACAGTATTCAGGATGATTCTGCCAAGTCGCGGACGGCAATAGGCGATGACACCCAGGGGAACAGCGACGATGATTGCTGCCGCGAGAGATATCACGACCAGCAGCAGATGTTGACGCAAGTTGTCGAGCATCCGAAACACGATCGTTCGTAGCCGCGAGGTATGTCCGTCGCCCGCCAGTTTGACATCCAGATTCAGTTTGTCTCGCAGATACTCCGCGGCTATGCGACTCTCATCAATGCGATCAAGCTTTGACTTCGCGTTCAGGTCGATCATTGTGGCATTGTCGACCTTGTGTTCCAGGCGCATCAGCGACTCTGCGACCTTTGGCGCTCGTTCTGCCAGATCGGCCCGAGTCAACATCACCGCATTGTAAAGCGGAAAGTACCCTCGATCGTCTTCCAGGACTCGAATGTGATAGAGGCGAATTTCGGCGTCGGTTGTGAAGACATCGGTCACCTGATGGCTTCCCGTCTGCAAACCTCGATAGGCCAGGCTATGGTCGATACCGCGTTCAGCCACTTCTGGCAGATCATATTCTTTTCGTAGCCCTCGCCATCCGTCGGCTCGCTCCAGGAATTCATCACTGAATCTCATCTTCAGGCGAGGCAATTCGGGGCATGCTGCCAGGTCCGAGATCGTTCGGATCTTCCACTTCTCGGCCACGTCTTCGGGCATTCCCAGGGCATAGGTGTTATTGAACCCGAGATGCCGGCTCATCACGATGTTTCGTTTCGCCAAGGCTTCCCGCATCGATTCGTCGCCACGAATCGACTCGCCGATCAGGATTTCCTGCTGAATCGTACCGGTGTATTCGACATAGCAGTCGATATCCCCTGCGAGCAGTGCTTTCCAGCAGACTTGAGTTCCACCAAGCTCGGCCAGATGCTGTGGCTTGCCACCCCCATCGGAAATCAGATGTTCAATGATTTCACCGAGAACAACAGACTCGGTGAACGCCTTCGACCCGACTCGCACAACAGGCTGCTCCGCAGACCAGCATTGGGAGACCGAAAAAGCCGACTGAACAAGGAGAATTGTCAGAATAACGGGGTATCGCATGTTCCAACCTGTCGAACAAAATGAATGAGGCTGCTGAACGTCTGCAAATCACGAGGCATGCCCCGGAAGACGTTGAGCCTGGATGAAGCGTGTTACGAAGTCATCTGCGGGAGAATCCAGCAGGCTTTTCAGAGTTCCTCGCTGAACAATTTTCCCACCACCGAGCAGTAGAACTTCGTCACCAAAAAAGCCTGCTTCGCCCATATCGTGTGTGACCAGAACAACGGTCTTGTGCAACGTTCGAAAGATTTCGCGCAAATCATTCTGCAGATCGAACCGGACGAGTGGATCGAGGGCTCCCATTGGTTCGTCGAGCAGAACGAGCGGTGGATCGAGCATCAGGGCTCGCATGATTCCCAAACGCTGACGCTGGCCACCGGAGAGCTGAGCAGGAAATCGCGACAGAGCTTCGCGCGGGAGACGTACCAGTTCTGTCAGTTCATCAATACGTCGTCGTATCCATTCGATATCTCGTCCCAGATAACGAGCAAGAAGACCGACGTTATCGAAAGCCGACAAGTGCGGAAACAAACCACCATCCTGAATCACATAGCCGATACGGTGACGCATCTCCAATTGATTCGCGGCGCTGAACACTTCCCCTTGAAACCGGACTGACCCGGAATCGGGCTGGATCAAGCCGATCATGATTCGCAATAACGTCGACTTCCCGCAACCACTCGGCCCGATCAGAACCGTTGTCGTACCTTCGGCAAAAGTGAGTGTCGTTGGATGAAGTACTGTGTGCGATCCGAACGATTTGGTCACTCGATCAAGTTCAAGCATTTTCCGTACTCGCGTTTTGATGATTCGCTACAGAACGTTTTCGATTCCGCTGCTTTGATTGTCAGATCCCGCCGCGCGTTGCCATTCGGCCCTGACTCAGAAGTGATTGGATTTCACGTTCGATTTGTGAGGTGAGTAGTGCTGCGGCATCTCGTGAGCCTCGGTCGGAGGCGACCGGAATCGGTGCTCCAAATGTGACAGTGGCATGTCGCGTGCCGCGAGGCTTGGGGTACGTCACTTTCAAAACATCTTCTTCGAATTTATCGAGCGTTTCAGCGATTCGCTCAATTGAGGGATACGCGGCGACGTAATCACCGGGATAGCTGTAGAGTTGAATCACGAGGAACAGATCTTCCATGTCGTTCTTCAACTGAGAATGCGATTCGGGCGAAAGATCTGGCTTTTCCAATTGCTGAATAAACTGCCGACGCAATTCCTTGACGCGTTCGGGTATCGCATCGTTTGGCGGTGTGATGTCAAATCGCTTTTCTTTCGCAGCCAGGATCTGATCGGCCAGCGAACGCGTTCGTTCTCGTACCGTTCCTGATTGAGGCGCTCCCAGGTATTCGAGCTCTTTGAGAGCCAGCAGACCTTCCGCAAACCGGTAGATTCGATCCACGAGTGGTATGTCCGGTCGTGGTCTCCAATGAACAGCCTGTTCCAGGCGAGTCATCAGTTCCAGCATTCCGGGAGTCGGGTCTTCAACATATTGAGCCTGAATCGCAGTTGGCAGGATGACGAGCGGACGTTCGGCTCGTTTGGCAGCAGCCAGCGCGATGGCAGCGGATCCTTCACGAAATGGCATGATTTTGTCGTTGGTGTGATAGATATCACCCTCGGGAAATATGACAAGTGGGCAGGGATGAGATCGCAGGATTTCGACAGATCGTTTAAAGGCCCCGAGGTCCGCACTTTCGCGATCAATGCTGTAGCATCCGTGCCGCTGCATGACCCAGCGTTGCAGCGGAGTGCTCATGGCGAACACCTGCCATGCCGTCAGAAAGTGAAATGGGCGACCGCATTCGTGTGCCGCATGCCCAAGAACGTATGAATCGTAGTGAAACGAATGATTCGGAGTGATCAGGATCCCGGCACCAGAATCCATCGCGGATTTCAGGTGATTCATCCCGCGGAGTTTTACGTCGGTGATCCGGGCCACGCGGACCATTTCTCGTCGCATCATGGGGAACCAGGCGCGTACCAGCCAGGGTGTCATCCTCGGCTCCCACGATTGTGGCGGAGTTGCGTAGGGTTGCTGATTCATTGGAAAACCCTGAAATCAGTCTTGATCGAAACTGCGAAAATCTACCACCAATCACGAAAGCACTTGAGATTTCAATGCGAAATTCGCTGAGATATATCACGCGAAATCTGAAGAATTCCAGAAATTGCCGCCGAGAGAATGTCACTGTTGAATTTAGCGGAAAACCGTCATGATTGCATGTGTCGATGTTCAGTATGATGATTTCCACCATACAGCAAAGGCTGCGCTGCTTCAGGCATCGCGTTGGACAGACTCAGCCCCTAATTGGCAATCCGTCGTCGAGGTGCAAGAGGTTGCTCCTTATGAGCCTGGGAGATTCTTTCTGAGGGAACTTCCTTGTCTGCTGAAGGTTTTGGCCACATCTTCGAACGTGCTGGAAGTCATTGTGGTCGACGGTTACGTGTGGCTGGATCGTGATCAGCGGCCAGGATTGGGCGCGAAGTTATTTGAGTCCCTCGGTGAGATCTGTCCTGTCATCGGTGTAGCGAAGTCACGATTTTACGATGCCCCGGGAACTGATGTTTTTCGGGGAAACAGTCGTCAGCCGTTGATCGTCAGCAGTGTGGGAATAGACGAGTCGACTGCGGCAGAGTCCATTAAGTCGATGCACGGTCCTTTTCGAGTTCCAACGTTACTTCGAATCGTTGACCAGTTGGCACGAGGAATAGCAGGAACGGGAAAGGCATGACCGGGCGCGGATTTTCTTTCGCGTTCCCGTCGGCTTTCCAGCGTTCGATGTCCCGTCAGATTGATGTTGTTTTAAATTCACAAACCCCATCGAGACATATTCGATGGGGCTGTGCGAATCCACACCATGACAAATAGTAACGAAAATCCGTTATCTACTTTTTCTCTTCGGTCGACAGAGTTTCAGTGGCAGTGGGAAACTTATCCGGAACAGGAATCGTGACCTGGCCTGTCGCGGTCCATTCGGTGCCGCGGTTGACAATGGTCTGGAATCCGATGCATTTCATCGAATAATCAGCGTGGCCCAGAACGGTTGTGAAGACTTTTCCCTTCCCGTATGGAATCCACCACACCATTGGTTCGTGGGCATCGGTCCCGCCCGTTTGTTTGGCTGAAAACGCCGTTGCCAGAATGTGCATACTGGCGGCAGGACCGCGCTGGCCGTGGTACAGTTCATCCTTGACGTGTTTCCATTCGGCTGGGATTCCCTTCATCACAGGATGCTCGCGGTCGCGGACGACGACACTGAAGTCATGCTGCGATCCGTGACCTGCTCCCGGCCCTTCTCCTTTTGCCGTCTCCACCACTTTGCCTTCTGCAGTAACGGTGACACGATTTCCGTATCCTGCCCCGCGCCAGCCGAGACCGATCATCTTGTTGAATTCGGCCCATTCCGGGAATGCATTATTCGCAGCGTGGACAATCACCAGGCCACCACCACCCGAGACATAAGCTTCCAGGTCACGTTGTACGGGTTCCGGCCACAGTTCGCCGTTGTAGTTGCTCAGAACCGTAGCATAGTCACTGAATTTCGGGCGAAAGGCATCCCAGGCTTCTTTAGGAGCCTTGCCCGGTGGCGTGGTGACAACGTCGACCGTGAAGCGCCCCGATTTCGTCAAGAAATCCTTCATAATGGGGGTCGTGGCCTTCCAGTTATGATTGTTCTGGCCATCGACAATCAACACTCGAATTGGATCGGCTGCCACTGCAGTAGTGGTGGCCAGGAATCCCGAAGCGACGACGCTGAGCATCACTCCAATTGCTCCCAGACTTCGCAATTTCATCATTCTTTCTTCTCCTGAAGCAGATTCATGGGTGTGCGCCGCCGACCCGATCAGATCGCCAGACCGCGTAATCGTTATATCGTACGAACGTGGATCGTACACCCTTGACGGAATAACCCGTACAACCCGTCAGGTCCCGCGCTCATTTCTCGACAAAGTCGGATTTCTCACTGTCGAATTGCCTAGACTGCCCAGAGTATGACGATTGATACGTCGGTGACATGAAGTGCTGAAACGATTTCCAATCGATGCAGTCAGCAGATGTTCTTCCGACGGGGGTTGAACAGGAAGTGGATTGCACGGGTGGGGTCGCGGGCGTTGCCCCGAAGGGGGACACCTGCTGCCAGTGGTCGTCTGAAAACCGAACGTCGTCCATGGGTAGAAGGGGCCATCCCCTGAAGTGGGTCAAGTCGGGGTCGTACCCGAGCCCCACCGAAGCAGCAATGGAATCGGAATGCGGAGTCCGACTGTTGCTGCGAATGCGTCATAGCTGTGTCAGGAAACCTGGAGAGACCGCCAACTGGGAGTTCCGTCGGGGCGAAGAGCAACGTTCCCGGCGTTGGATTAAGGAGACATTTTCATGCTCGTATTATCCCGCCAGCGCGATGAAAGCATTTTCATCGGCGACAACATCAAGATCACCGTCGTCGACATTCGCGGCGACAAAGTCCGGTTGGGGATTGAAGCCCCAACCGAAATTCCGGTGCACCGTCAGGAAGTTTACGAAGCAATTCAGCGCGAACATCAGCGCGGCTCGGCTGTGGGCGTCAAGGCCGAAAGCTCGATCAAGTAAGTGGTCTGACAGGACCTCCGAACGGCGATCTTTTCCTGGCCTGGACTCCGCGATGTTCTGGATACTGACGACCCGATGGAAAACTGCGAATGCCTGTCGAGCCGGACTTTTGTCCGGCTCGTTGCGTTGATGGCTGCTTCCAATCTGCCGATTCTCCCGGATTTCACAGCGAAAATCCTTCACGGCGCCATCACATTGGGATAGCATTCTGATTGACGACCGAACTCGTCATCATTGATTTTTTCGTCTGTCGTAAGAACGGAGTCCTTCATGCGTTCCTCAATTCGGATCCGCCAACGCGGCTTTACACTTATTGAACTGCTGGTGGTGATTGCGATCATTGCAGTTCTGATTGCACTGCTGTTGCCGGCAGTTCAACAGGCACGCGAAGCGGCCCGCCGAACTCAATGCCGAAACAATCTGAAACAGATTGGTCTGGCACTTCATAATTACATGAGTACCCATACGGTGTTGCCGTTTGGAAAAGGGGCCAGCTATACCGGCGTTCCCGTCTACGCCCGCTGGTCGCAGCATGCGATGATTCTTCCGTTTATCGATCAGGCTCCCCTGTACAACACCATCGATTTCAATTTTCCACCGGAAACACCCGGTATGGGGGGCGTTGTTGCCTTCATGCCCGCCTTCACAAATGTCGGTAGTGTGAATGCCGTTGCCAGCCGAACTGTGATTACGGGATTCATGTGCCCCACGGATCTCGGGCCGAGTGATCCCTGGCGGGCACAGAATAACTACGCAGGAAACCAGGGAGGATGGCTTTGTGATCGCGGAGATTATCCAGCGGCTGCAACCGACGTATCCCCGAGCGAAGTGCAAACGGGCGTTTTTTATTGGCTGAGCCGTTGTAATGCCGCGTCATTTACGGATGGGATGAGCCAGACAATCATGTTCAGTGAAAAAATCCGCGGACAAGGGACGCCTGACATTAAGTCGGACCTGTACGTGATTCCCGCACAAACGACTCTCGCTGGGACGTACAGCACCTGTCAGGCTGCCACCGCGAGTAGCACGCCCCTCACAAGCAAATGGGGATACAGTTGGGTGATGGGGGAAAACTGCTGTACCCAATACAACCATGTTGCCACTCCGAATTCGAAGAGTTGCGGGGGAACCGGGTTCACGGGATCGATGACTAACATGGCGATGCAAGTCTCTGCCGGAAGTCGTCACACAGGTGGAGTCCATGCCATGATGGGGGATGGCGGAGTCCGGTTTGTGTCCGACAATATCGACCTGAACGTCTGGCGCGCGTTGGGAACTCGTGCTGGTGGCGAAACCGTCAGCGAGTGACAACCCATCAGGAGGGCCAGACTTGATGGCACGAATCGCGATCCAATCAGCAATGTGGCTGATTGCGTTTTCGATACTGACAGGCTGCGCTCAGAAGAAACTGGACTACACCCCCAGCCCCGCAGTCGCAGAAGCGGCTGTCCGAAAGGGATTGGACGCGTGGAAATCGGGTTTAGCTCCCGGTGAAGTGTCGGGAACATCGCCTGCCATATATGTCACCGATGGCGGGCGAAAACCGGGCCAGGTTCTGGATGAATTTCAGATCATGGGTGAGGTCCGAGGATCGGCTGGTCGGACGATGGCAGTCACTCTGCATCTGTCCAATCCGACGGAAGTGATCAAAACCCGGTACATTGTGGTCGGCATCGATCCGCTTTGGGTTTTTCGACAGGAAGACTACGAATTGCTGATGCACTGGGATCACCACATGCCCGCGACAGACAAGGTTGATGCTCCACCCGGTGCAGCATTAAACGAGCCTGGCACCGAGCAATCCACTGTGACAGGTGATACGATCCCGGTAGATCCGAAGTAACGGTTTCCTCGGCTTGTCCATGTCCTTTGGCTCGTATGCGATCATATGACTGAGCACAGCTCAACTCCGCCGCTGTTGTCATCACACGTTCTCCTGCGTGCGATCCAGGTTCGGCTTCGGTTTGTTTTGGCATTCGGCCTGCTTGCTGCGCTGATGGCAGCCTGGCCATGGTTACGCGGCGGGTGGGAGCGAGTCTCCTCATTGTGGCATGGACATCGTCACACGTCGTCCGTCTCGGGTGATACCGAATTCTTTTGCCCGATGGACCCTGGGGTCATCAGTGCGTGGCCAGCCATCTGCCCGGTTTGCAATATGGACTTGATCACCCGCAAGAAATCTGACGCAGTCCTGTTGCCCGAAGGCGTGCTCGCTCGCATGCAGTTTACCCCTTACCGAATCCAGCTCGCGGGCATTCGAACATCACCCGTCAATGTGAAATCTGCCGGGAATGAGAGCCCCAGCGTTCTATCTGTTCCTGTTTCTGCCGTCGTTCAGCTTGGAGATGCCGACGTTGTCTACGTCGAATCCATGCCCGGCATGTTTGACGGAATTCGAGTCAAACTGGGGGAGCGTGATGGCGATGCTTACAGGATTCTGGATGGGCTGAAACCAGACCAGCGAGTGGCAACAGTAGGTGTTTTTTTGATCGATGCCGAAAGCCGTCTGCATCCGAATCTGGCGACCCAGTACTTTGGAGCGGCGAGCGGTACAAGTCACTCGCCCCCGCTGCCGAAACGTCGGACGGAAGTCAAGAAATCGGCAGAGCCACTTTCGGACGCGGATCTGGAACTCGTCAAACGACAACGCATCTGTCCCGTGACAGATGCACCTCTGGGGTCCATGGGGGTACCCGTATTCGCAATGGTGCGTGGTCGCAAAGTGTTTCTTTGCTGTGCGGGGTGTGAATCCGGATTGAAAGCCAATCCCGAGAAATACCTTGCTAAACTCAAGAGTGATCGCGACGAAAATCCTCAGTAAATCCATCTGCCAGAAACTGGTTCTTGTTGATGTATCGGTCGTTCACTTTATTTCTGATTCGAAATTCAAACGCAGTTTTGACGCTGGCGACAGTCTGGTTGATCGTCGGGCTGTGGGTTGTATTTCGGACGCCGATCGACGCAGTTCCAGACCTGTCGGAAAATCAGATTCTGATCCACACGGAATGGCCAGGAAAAAGTCCGCCCGACATTGAGCGCCAGATTACCCGCCCATTGGCGATGGCGTTTCAAGGAGTACCAGGAATCCGAACCGTACGCGGGTCGAGTGACGTTGGGTACTCGCTGCTGCATCTGATATTCGACGATTCGCTTACGTTTGATGAAGCACGACGGCGAGCCAGTGCGCGGCTTGCAGAATTCGATCTGGATCTTCCTGTCACTCCACGACTGGCAGCGGATGGAATCCCGACGGGACAGATCTTCTGGTACACGGTTGAAGGACCGCAGTCAGATCTCGCGGAATTACGACGTCTGCAAGAGACTGTTGTTGCACCACAGTTACGATCTGTTTCAGGTGTGGCTGAGGTTTCCACGGTTGGCGGATTTGTTGCCGAGATCCATATCGATGTGAATGCTGAGCAACTCGCTTTAGCAGGATTGACGCTGGCAGATCTGGAGTCTGCTCTTGTTTCGATGACGCGACCAACCGGTGGCAATGTTGTCGTCGCTGCGAATTCTGAATTCCTTGTCCGTAGCCTCGTCTCCAGCGATGACGAACGGGGCCTGAACAGTAATGACATCCTGGGTCGCATGAACTGGCTTGAGGCATCTCTGTTGCCGCTCCCTGGAGGCCGTTCGATTCCTCTGAATAAGCTGGCGCGAGTTCGCCTGGGGACGGCACCACGTCGCGGTGGCTTTGAAAAGGATGGAAACGAGGCGGTTGCGGGAATTGTCCACCTTCGATTCGGGCATAATCCGCTGGAAGTAACGCGAGCCGTTCAGTCACGTCTGATTCAAATTGGCGATGGCCTGCCGAATCAAATCCGACTCGTCCCATGCTACGACCGCAGCCCACTGATTCTCGCAGCAGTTGATACGGTCTCTCAAACGTTGATCGAGTCACTTCTTGTGACTTCGATCTGCATCATCCTGGTGATGCGACATTGGCGAACATCCCTGATTATTGTCGGAACGCTCCCTCTGGTTGTGCTCGGAGCCTTCCTGGGAATGTCCATTCTTCGCGTTGCAGGAATCGTTGATATTCAGACGAATATCATGTCCCTTGCCGGCATCGTGGTGTCGATCGGTGTACTCGTCGATTCGACGATAGTTGTCGCTGAGAACGTGACGCACCGTCTGCGCCGACGATTTGGTGACAATCCCGTCGACGGTGACATCAGCGAAACTGTGGCCGACGCCTGTACCATCGTAGGTCGCCCCGCGTTTCTGGCGATCCTGTTGATGATCGTTTCGTTTCTGCCTGTGTTTGCCCTCGGGGGGATCGATGGAAAGATGTATCGCCCGCTCGCGTGGACCAAAACTTTGGCCCTGTTGTCTGCTGAACTACTGACGATTACTTTGGTCCCGGTGCTGTCGGCTCGATTGATTTCCGGCCGGATTCGAGATGAATCCGAAAGTTCGATCGTCAGGTCTGTGTCGAGTGTCTATCGACTGGTCCTGACGTGGTTGATGCAGCACCCACTGCCTCTCGTTTTTTTGCTTTGCCTGACGATGATCGCAGGAGCGGCAGCGACAGGTGTCGATCTGCTCGTTCGACTCACGGTTGCTGCATCGATCGGCGTGATCTGGATGATCGTCAAGGTGCCGGGTGCATTACCGGTTCCGTTTGTTCGATCCGTCCTTGCGCAAAAGGTTCTATTGGTTGTGATCACGATTGGTGCAGGACTCTTTCTGCAATCAGCGATGCCGCCCATCGGACTCGCCCTTCGATTGCCACTCGACGAAGGAATGGTGATGGACATGCCCATCACCGTACCACGAGTCTCGCTGGCTCAATCCATCGATGATTTGAAATCTCGCAACATGGTACTCTGCCGTTTCCCGGAAGTACGAATGGTGACCGGCAAGGCTGGACGTGCTGAAACTCCCTTTGATCCCGCGCCGGTCGATATGATCGAAACGATGGTGGAGTTTTTCCCCCGCAAGTACTGGCCGAGTCGACGGATCCTGAAGCAGGACTGCAATCGAACTGTTCGAATGGCGATTGAGGAACTCGTCCACGCCGGGTTGATTGAATCCGCCGAATCGACTGACGGGCTTATCGCAGAGGTTGTGGAGGCTGGAACACTGCGATTCGACGCGATTCAGCGAGAAGTTTGCTGGCAGCGATTGCAGCAGTTTCAGTCGGAACTGTCTCGCAATCTTTCGATCCGTCTTGTGACGAATCTCGCGCAACGACTCAGCGGTTCTGGAACATTGAAGGCGGCTCTTTCGCCGGAAGAGATTCAAGCCGTTGTTGCTGAGTTTCCGGCGAGCGATGTCAAAAGACTTGGGCAACATCTAACGGTTGGCGGGGTACATGTTCTGGCTGGAGAAGCAAGAAGGTATCTTTTCAATCAGGGGTTTTTCGGCAACGACCAAGTCGATGAGAAGAGTCTGCAATCGTTTGCTACCCGAACGGCAAACTTTATCCGACAGAGTTTTGGGCTGAATGAGGCATCACTGGATGATGAATTGCTTGCGGACTTGCAGATGGAATTCGATCGCCAGTTCTCTGATTACGTGATCGAGTTGAATGCAGAATTACGCCATCGTTCGGCGGCTACCTGGGTTCAGGTCGTTTGTGCGGAGATATTTGCTCGCCAGCCAATTATTGACGAATCGTTCCAGACAATCTGGAAGCAGGTTCTGGACGCACGCTACAACACGAAGCGGACCGCGCATCATGCCGGTACACATCGCGGTATTCCATCTCATTCGGTTCTTCCGGCGATCGATCCTCACCCGGGTTACGACGCCGTTGTCAGGCGTTTAACCGACCGCTGGACCCGTGAATTATGGCTCTGGCCGCACGATTCCGAATCGATCAATCGATTGGCTGGCGAAATGGATGTGTCGGTTCAGATGCCGGGCTGGGCCAATGTCTGGACCAAGCCAATTCAGAACCGAGTTGACATGCTGGCAACAGGCGTCAATTCAGAGGTCGGAATCCGAGTCCTTGGCCAGAATCTGGATGACGTCGTCCAGGCTTCAAACGAAATCGCTGAAGTACTTCGTACCATCCCTGGAGCCGCCGATGTGCTTGCCGATCCAATCCGTGGAAAGGGGTACATCACCGTTACTCCAGATCATCATCTCCAACAACAACAGTCGATTGTCGAATCGGACATCGACGCCATCGTGACTGCGGCAACTGGTGGCAGAGTCATCACGACCATTGAAGACGATGTATCAAGGTATCCGCTCAGGATGCGATTGAGCGCTGGTGGGCTGGAGCCGGCAGAAATGCTTCGGCAGTTACCGGTCCCTAAACGTCGACAACCTGGTTCGCGGACGGGTGAAACAGACCCTTCGCTGGAAACGGTGTCGCTTGAATCCGTTGCCAAAATCTACAGCATCGACGGGCCAGCGACGATCAAGAGCGAAAACGGGTGGCTGAGAAACTATGTCCGATTGAACGTTCGAGGACGTGACCCGGCTGAGTTTGTTATGGCTGCCCAGGAACAGATCCGCCAAAGAGTCGCGATGCCCGCGGGTGTCTTCGTCGAATGGACCGGGCAGTATGAACACGCCACAAAGACGCGACGCGCTATTTTCTGGATGGTCCCATTTACAGTGCTGCTGATCGTCCTGATCCTGTACCTTGCCTTCCGAGATTTTGTCGATGCGGGTCTGATGTTGCTATCGGTCCCAGGCGCATTGGCAGGCGGCGTCTTGTGCCAGTGGATCCTTGGCTTCCCCTTTTCCGTCGCTGTCGGAATCGGCTATATCGCCTGTTTTGGCATGGCGGCAGCCACGAGCATGGTGATGTTGGTTTATTTGCGGGAGGCGGTTGAGAACGCGGGTGGATTGAGAAACATGTCGTTGGAGGATCTGGAATCGGCAGTATTGACCGGAGCCGTCCATCGGTTGCGTCCGAAACTGCTGACAGAAGCGACGACGATCCTGAGTCTGGCACCGATGCTTTGGAGTACTGGAATCGGTGCTGACGTCATTCGTCCGATGGCTGCCCCGGTTCTGGGCGGAATTCTGATTGCCGATGAAGTCGTCGATTTGTTATTGCCGATCGCTTTTTATGCGATTCGTCGTCGTCGATGGCAGCGAATTGCGGAGGAAAACGTCGAGTCCGTGGAAAAGCCAATATGCTGAATCGTCGATATGTCCTGGGGTTGATCCCCATGTTGATTCTGGAAACCGCATTCGTCGGATGTGGTAAGTCACGATCCAGTTATCTGCCCGGTGCGGGCAAAGCTCGCGAATCGTTGACGACGGTCCTGAATGCGTGGAAGGGGGGAACTCCTCACGGCCCCATTACATCGTCAAAGCCGGTCATCAATGTGTTTGACCTCCGCTGGACTCAAGGCAAGAAGCTGGAGTCGTTTGAAATCGTTGAAGAGATCAAAAACGCGGAACAACCTCAGTTCAAGGTTCGCATGAAGTTCGCGGGTGAACCCGAACAGGACAACGTTTTTCTGGTGATCGGCATCGATCCCTTGCAGGTGTTCCGCGACGAAGATTATGTCCGGATGCAGTCGATGTAGCCGGTCCAGACTCCACATGCGGTCCAGTTACATCGTCTTTCATTACATCGTCTTCCAATAGCCTCCTCGGCTGTGGTCGAAGAGGATTTCGCCTCCACGGACGGTATCGTCAATCTTTCCCTGATCATAGACCGTTTGGCCCAGGACCCAGGTACGAACAGACCAGCCTTTCAGTTTCGTTCCATCCCAGGGACTCCAGCGACATTTTGTTTCCTGCTGGTCGTTGTGGATGGTCTGCTCAAGATTGAGGTCAACGAGTACCAGATCCGCATCGTATCCGGGAGCGATCCGTCCCTTGCCAACCATGTCCCAGACTCGTGCAGGAGCATCGCACATCCAGTGTACGACCTGTTCCAGCGTGCAACGCCCCTGATGAATGCTGTCGAGCATCAGCGCCAGCGAGTTTTCGACGGCGGGCAGCCCTGATGGTGACTTCGGATAAGGCTGTCGCTTTTCTTCGATCGTGTGAGGGGCATGGTCAGTTGCGACGACTTGCAGGAGCCCTTCACGCAGGGCCTTCCAGAGAGCGACATTGTCGGCTGCGGTTTTGATCGAAGGATTCATCTGAACAAGGGAGCCGAGTCGAGCGTAGTCATCGACGTTGAATAGCAGGTGATGTGGACAGGCTTCCCCTGTGATCAGCCCCCGATGGTCCCGCAATATCTCTGTTTCCGCTGCGGTCGAAACGTGCAGGACGTGAAAGCGATGATTGTGGCGGAATGCTAGATCCAGAGCCCGCTTCACTGCAATCACGGCAGCTCGTTCATCACGAATTCGCGAATGGTCTGCGAAGGTCGAACCGCCGTTCAAGGCGTCTCGGTTGGCCCGAACCGTCGTTTCGTCCTCACAATGAGCACAGATCGGCAGAGTCGTTTCTGCAAAGATTCTTTCCAGAGCGGCCTGGTCATCGACAAGCAGATCGCCGGTACTGGAGCCGATGAAGATCTTGATGCCTGGTGTCCGCTTCGCGCGAGCCAGTTCCTCGACATTGTTTGGTGTGGCACCAATGTAAAAACCGTAATTGACGAGTGATTTGCTGGCAGCCAGTTGCAGCTTCTCGGCGAGTCGATCACATGTGATGGTCGTCGGGTTCGTATTCGGCATTTCCAGAAACGACGTTACCCCACCCTTGGCACATGCACGTGAGGCGGTATACAGATCTTCCTTATGCGTCAGTCCCGGTTCACGAAAATGGACCTGATCGTCAACCACGCCGGGAATGAGAAACAATCCATCGGCTCGGACCACCTGATCCACTTTTGCGCTGGCAGGCGGAGCCAGATCCAGAATCTTTGAATCCTCAATCAATACAGCCGCGTCTGTTGTTCCTGTTGGCAGAACAGACGTTGCCCCTTGAATCAATGTTCGCATAGGAATCCCTGCAGGTATTGTCCAGAATGATCGCGATTGATTCAGTTTAGCTGATTGAATGCAGGAAATCTTCGCAAGACGGAAAGCATCAATAATCGCCGCTGATAACGATCAATCGCTTTCCATCAGGTGTCCAGCAGGCGTCTGTGTTATTGCGTTGCGGATCCTGACCTTTGACCAGCACGGCGGGACCGATCATCGTCGGATCGACTTCGAACAATTGCGTTGTTTTCGTCGGAAGATTCATCGTCGCAAAAACGATCCGCTTACCTGAGGGATGCCAGGCAAAATCGGCGTTGAGGTGATTCTTTGTTGAGAACAGAACTTTCAGATTTGGTTGATCACCATCAGCGTCAATCATGGCGACTTCATTCTC
Organism: uncultured Schlesneria sp.; assembly: GCA_963977965.1. Taxonomy (GTDB): domain Bacteria; phylum Planctomycetota; class Planctomycetia; order Planctomycetales; family Planctomycetaceae; genus Schlesneria. The sequence continues at coordinate 46,574 of CAXBSB010000003.1, read as the reverse complement.
GTTGTCGGCCTTTGTTGCTTTGAAGCAAATCTTCTTGCCGTCTGGGGACCAGGACATGTTCCAGTAGATCTGCTGGTAGCCAAATTCTTTGCCATCGAACAACGTTGTGAACTGTTCAGTCTCAGTACTCCAGACCTTGATGATCGGGCCATTGTCCGTAAATGCGATTCGTGTTCCATCTGGAGAAAACTGAGCTCCCCAACCTCGACCGATGTGATGATTATCGACTCCAGCGAGATCCATGATCCACGCGCCGTAGGAAGGGCTCGACCGGGAACAGACAAATTTCTTCGAATCATGGGACCAGGATGGCATCATTCCCAGGCAGATCTGCTTAGGTTCGCTTCCGTTGATGTCCATCACGTAGATCGCAGATCCGACCTGCTGTCCTTGCCATGCATCAAATGCGATTTGCTTTCCGTCAGGAGAAATCGCGGGAGAACCACACGCAGGGCGTCCTTCGAAGAGAAAGAATGACTTCCAGCCAGATCCATCTTCATTGAGAGTGAAGAATTCGTCTGGCGTTTTCGTTCGAAACGAGAATTCTTTGACGTCAAGCTTACCGTTGCCATTGGTGTCAAGTCGTCGGAAATAGATCAGGTGCAGAAGTGGAAACATTCCTTTTTCGAACCGAAAATCCTGCAAGACAAGTGAGTTATCACCGTCCACATCTGCGAGTTCGTTTTGCCAGGGGAGGACTGGATTGGCCTGGAGCGTCAGGCGATATTCCGACAGAGAAAACTTGCCATCACCATTCAGATCAAAACCCGGAAAGGCAAACCTGGCCAGGTGGCGTTTCCATTCTGGGGTACCGCTGATGAGTTCTTCAGGGGACAAAAAGGCGTCAAAGTTCTTGTCCATATCGCGGAATTCCATAATCGGGTCATTCATTCCGCGATAGTGCAACTGGCACCATTCTTCGAAAGACAGAAAATCGTTGCCATCGGCGTTGACGGAATCAAACTCGGCCTTCGCGCCGTCGCCCGCGAACGACCGCTCCATGAACTCGGCCTTTTCCAGCTTCCCATTCCGATTCAGATCAGCGTACATGAACAACATAAAGTTCACGACGCGCCCATTCGGTTCACGGAGCATTTTCCCGTCAATTTCTCTGATGCCGAGTAACATTTCCAGATAACGTCGTCCTTCGGCGCGGCTGACTCGTCCATCCGCGTCTGTGTCTGCCTTTCCGAAGAAGAGCCCCACATTCATGACTTGACCAAACCGTTCTGCAATCGCCTGTTTAAATCCTTCGGAGTCAATCTGCATATCCGGTTTCGCATTCCAGCCGAGTGCTTTTTCCAGTGCTACTGAAATGGAATCAACGAGAGCCATCATCGGATCTGGCATCGGACCACGAAACCAGGGTTCAACCAGGGTCGGAACTGCGGCGAATTCCGCAGCGGTCAAAGCACCATCTCCGTCGAAGTCGACCAGTTGAAAATCACGACGAGCCACTTCGGCGGGAAGTCGTTCGACCAGAAACTCAGCCAGAGTCACTTTTTGGTCGTTGTCTTTATCGGCCTTCTTGAAACTCGCAGCGATCCAGCCTTCAGCTTGCTGCTTCGTGGTCGGAGGCTTCTGTTGAGCAGAAACGGGCGTCACGAAAACGTAGACACTCAGCATCAGGTATCCAACGCAAATCAGGCCGGACTTGAGGAACATCTGCTGGATCCTTGATGCGAGACACGATCAATTTGACTGAACATAGAAAACGAACTTCAGGCAGAATTCAGTTGTGTTTGAATCGCTGATTCAAGACTGACGATTGTCAAAGATGATATCGAAGGCGCACAGAGTTTCACCACGCAAATACGTTCTGTCTTTTCCGCAGTTTGGGTCGCTTCCATCCCGCCTGTCAGTGTGGTATGACTTCAGACCGATTGTCTCATTCGGTGTGGCATCACACTGCAAATCCCTCGCAATTTCAATGCTTATCCGCTTTCTTGCGGTTTTTCAGATGATCGGAGAAATTCACGATGTCGAATTCCGGTGTCACGTCGAATCTCAGCGATAACGATGTTCAGGCAATTGATCGGCTTCGCGATTTGTACGGGCGTCTGAAGAAGGAACTGGGGCGAGTCATCATCGGGCAGCATGAAGTGATCGAACGCCTGTCGATCTCGATGTTCGCTCGCGGTCACGCATTGCTGATGGGGGTGCCTGGTCTGGCGAAGACGTTGCTGGTCAGCAAGCTGTCAGAAACGATGTCGCTGAGCTTCAGTCGTATCCAGTTCACACCCGATTTGATGCCCATGGACATCACCGGGACCGACATCCTGCAGGACGGTGCCGACGGTCGACGTGAATTTCAATTCATCCGTGGTCCTGTTTTCGCGAACATCGTGCTGGCGGACGAAATCAACCGTGCCCCCCCGAAAACGCAAGCTGCAATGCTGGAAGCAATGCAGGAGCAAAAGGTCACTGTCGTTGGAAAAACGTTTAAGCTGGAGCCACCGTTTTTCGTACTTGCCACTCAGAACCCCGTGGAACAGGAAGGAACTTATCCGCTTCCCGAAGCGCAGCTCGACCGGTTTATGTTTCTGATCGAGTTGGATTACCCGACGGAAGAGGAAGAAGTACTGATCGCCCGGACGACGACTGGCGAGGTACTGCCGCAACTGGAACATCTGGTCACCGCTGCCGAGATCATTGAGCACCAGCACCTGGTGCGTCGAGTTCCCGTGCCTGATCATATTTACCAGTACGCAGCTCGACTGGTTCGCAAGACTCGTCCACAGGGAAGCACGGCTCCAGCCTGGCTGAAGCCTCTCGTTTCCTGGGGAGCCGGTCCGCGTGCCGTTCAGTATCTGATTCTGGGGGCGAAGGCGCGTGCCGCTTTGCATGGCAGCTACATGGTCCGTCTGGAAGACATCCATGAAGTCGCGGTACCAGTCCTGACACATCGTGTTATTACAACGTTCGCTGCACAGGCCGAAGGGCTGGATGCCCGCCAGATCGTCAAACGGTTGATCAGCGAAACGATGGAAGAGCGGTGATCGTCGCCTATGTTCCCTGATCGTCAAACTCGCAGTTTCCTGGATGCCACAGTCCTTTCGCGACTGGCGGGTGTGCCGTTGTTCGCGCGACGGCCCATGCAGGGGAACGTCTCGGGACGCCACGCCAGCCCCCATCGCGGGGCCAGCGTGGAATTTGCTGAGTACCGCAAATATGTGCCCGGGGACGATCTCAGACGGCTGGACTGGCGTGCGTTCGGCAGGTCAGACCGCTTCTACGTCAAGGAATTCGAGGCCGACACCAACCTGCGTTGTTGCCTGGTGCTGGATACCAGCGGTTCGATGGGGTTTGGTTCCAAAGACCACACGAAGATCGAATACGCTCGCAAGCTGGCAGGGACGATCAGCTACCTGGCGAGTCAGCAAGGGGATGCTGTTGGCTTGGGTTGTGTGGCAAATGGGTTGGTGCAGAATCTTCCGCCAAGGCGGAATGCCGCTCATTTGCGGCTGATCTTCGACATGCTTGAGCAAGCGCAGCCCAAAGGGGAGACCCAATTGGCCACTGTGCTGCACGAAATCGCTGAAACGATCCGACAGCGGGCGCTGGTCATCATCCTGTCAGATCTGTTCATTGAACCAGATCTGCTGGCGAGTTGTTTCCAGCACCTGCGTTTCCGACATCATGATGTCGCCGTGTTCCATCTGCTTGATCCTTTGGAACTCGACTTCCAGTTTCGGCGACCGATGAGATTCGTCGACATGGAAGGCGGTCCTTCTATTTTCGCAGAACCGAACGACATCGCGGATCGGTATACCAAGGCATTGAACCTGTATCTGGACCAGATGAAGAAAGTGGTGCTGGAATCGGCAGTCGACTATCACCGGGTGACAATCGACGAGAATTATGAACAGGTTCTTGTCCGGTTCCTGGTAGGTCGAGCCCAGGGAAAGGGGCTGAGATGAGTTTCCTGCAACAATGGATGTTGGCAGGCCTCCCTCTTGTTGCCCTGCCGCTCATCATCCACCTGATCAATCAGCGGCGCTTTCAGACGATCCAGTGGGGAGCCATGATGTTCCTGCTGGCGGCGCACCGGATGTCGCGCGGCTACTCTCGGATCCGCCAGTGGCTGATCATGCTGTTTCGAATGCTGGCCATCGCCGGGCTCGTCATTGCGGCCAGTCGACCACTCGCCAGTGGCTGGCTGGGTCTCGCGGCCGGAAGTCGGGCCGATACCACGATCATTCTGCTTGATCGCTCACCCAGTATGCAGCAACGAGGTGCAGGGACAGGGGATTCCAAGCTCGAAACGGGCCGAAAGCAATTGGTGAGTACATTCCAGACGCTCGGCTCTGGTCACTGGGTGCTGATTGACAGTGCGAATCACACTCCGCAGGAACTGGAGTCGCCTGCTGCACTGCAGACATTGCCGACTGCCGGGCCAGCGAGCAGTTCTGCCGATTTGCCGGTAATGCTGCAGGCTGCATACGACTACATCCGCAACAATAACGTCGGCAGAACCGAAATCTGGATCTGCTCGGATCTTCGAGAAAGCGACTGGACTGCCGAAAGTGGTCGCTGGGCGACGTTACGAGATGCGTTTTTAGAGTTCCCTCAAGGGGTTCGGTTCCACCTGCTTGCATATCCTCAGACGGCCCCCGCCAATGTTTCAATCCGAGTGACTGACGTCCGCCGTGTTCAGTCCGATGAAGCAGCTGAAGTCCTGATTTCGTTGCGGATCACTCGTGACGGGGGTGGTGACGAAAAGGTTCCGATGCAGGTTCAGTTTGAGATCGACGGAGCCCGCTCGGTGATGAATGTCGAATTGACCGGATTGCATACCGACTTCAAAGATCACCGTCTGCCCATTGAAAAGTCGACGAAACGCGGATGGGGACGAGTTTCGATTCCGGCAGATGCGAACCCGGACGATGACGATTTTTATTTCGCATTCGATGTTCCACCATCCCGCCGCACCATCATTGTGACCGAGGAGCCTCAATCAGAGCGTCCGTTGAAACTGGTTTCAGGGATCGCGCCCGATCCGGCATTGACGATGAAGCCGGAGGTTTTTGCAGCGGATCAGTTGTCGACGCTTGAGTGGGATGATGTGTCATTGATCCTCTGGCAGGGGGCTCTCCCAACAGGTGCGATTGCCGATCAACTGCGAAAGTTTGTTGATCGCGGTGGCGAAGTGGTATTCATGCCGCCACGTCAGCCAGGAAGTGAAGAGTTGTTTGGAATCCGCTGGACGGATTGGGCTGGTGGAGATGATCCCACTGTCGTGGAAACGTGGCGCGGCGACGAAGATCTGCTGGGGCGCACACTGAGCGGAGCGGCTCTCCCCGTGGGACAACTCGAAATCCGCAAATACTGTGGATTGACGGGTGAGCATACTCCGCTGGCAACACTTCGAGGCGGTGCACCACTGGTGGCTCGCGTGCCGACAAAGCAAGGGGGCGTCTACTTCCTGGCAACGACCCCCGCCATTCAAGACTCATCATTGGCCACCAATGGCGTTGTGCTCTACGCCTTCGTGCAACGCGCCTTGGAAGCCGGTGTCGCCGTGCTGGGAAAGGCTCGGCAACTGAACGCAGGTATTACGGCGGGTGAAGTTCCCGCCGAGTGGACTCGAATTTCAGATGGTGGGCAAGGACTGTCGACGGAGTACCCCTATCACCGCGGCGTTTATTCGTCGGCGGATCGGTTGCTCGCCGTCAATCGCCCCGCGGCTGAGGACGAAACGCGAATCCTGGCCGACGCGCGAGTTACGGAATTGTTTCGCGGTTTGGACTTCGTCAGAGTCAACGATCAGGCGGGAAGCCTTAGCTCCCTGATCCAGGAAATCTGGCGGGCGTTCATGACTTTGATGCTGATCGCTCTGATCCTGGAAGCTGCCCTCTGCCTTCCGAAACTGGCTCGTCCGAACTCCACAGGAGGCACCGCATGAACACAGTTCATTCGTTGAATTTCCTGTGGGTCCCCTGGTCGATCATTTCATCGTTACTACTGGTCTTTGTGACCGCTGGTTTGTGTTTCGTTGCCTGGCAGCGAAGCGGATACCGGCGCGACTATGGACTGCTGGAGTTACTGAGACTGTTCCTCGTCTGTTATGTCGCAGTACTTCTCAATCAGCCGGAATGGGTGGAAGAGTTTCGACCGGAAGAAAAGCCAACGATTGCCGTCCTGCACGATTCATCGGCCAGCATGGACACACGCGATGTGGCCACATCATCCTCGACCGTAAAGTCTCGACGCGAAGCGATCGCACCGATTACCGATCCAGAATTCTGGAAGTCGCTGGAAGAACGGATGTCGATCGTCATTCAACCGTTTTCCGCGGTCGATGCCGCTTCGACCGGGACAGCGGTACGCGGGACGAACCTGCATGAACCGCTGACCCAGGCGCCGCGTCAGTTTAAGAATCTGCGTGCGATCGTGATTGCCTCGGATGGGGATTGGAACGAGGGAGAACCGCCTGTCGCGGCGGCGTCTATGCTGCGACTGAAAGGCATTCCCGTCTATGCATTAGCGGCAGGGAGTCCGTCGCGGCTGCCGGATGTGGAACTGTTGAGCCTTGATGCTCCAACATTTGGAATCACCGGGAAATCGGTGCGGATTCCGTTCACCATCGATAGCACACTGCCTCGCGAACATGTCACGACAGTGACGCTCAAGTCCTCGGACGGTGAGACCGTCAGCAAGGAAATTCGAATCGCGCCGATGGGCCGGACGAGCGAATGGGTCATCTGGAAGCCGAAGGCCACTGGGGATTTCACGCTGACGATGACGGTTCCAAAGCATGGTGATGAATTACTGGCTGAGAACAATGCGATTTCTGTTCCGATCGCGATTCGTGAAGAGAAGCTGAAAGTTCTCGTTGTCGAATCTGTTCCTCGCTGGGAGTACCGCTACCTGAGAAACGCCCTGTCGCGTGATCCGGGAGTGGAAGTTTCCTGCCTGCTGTTTCATCCCGGATTGGGGAAAACCGGGGGTGGAAACAAGGATTACATCAAGCAGTTTCCCTCAGGTCTGGACGAACTGTCGAAGTACGACGTTGTGTTTCTGGGTGACGTCGGCCTGGAAGATAACCAGTTAACCCTGGAAGACTGCCGGTTGCTGAAGGGGTTGGTCGAGCATCAGGCAAGCGGGCTGGTCTTTATGCCGGGGTGGCAGGGTCGGCAGTTGTCGTTGATGGAGAGTGAACTGGGGGATCTTTGTCCTGTTCATCTGGATCCGGCACAGCCGGGGGGATGGGGATCACGGACGGCCAGTCATTTTGAACTGACGGAAATCGGTCGCCGCAGCCTGCTGACGAAACTCGCGGATACTCAAGAGGAAAACACCGAGGTCTGGGAAGGTCTGCCCGGTTTCCAGTGGTACGCACCGGTCACGCGAGCGAAAGCCGGCAGTGATGTTCTGTGTGTTCACAAGGATATTTCCAATGAATTCGGCCGGTTACCGTTGCTCGTGACGCGAACTTCCGGGGCAGGAAAAGTGCTGTTCATGGGGACTGACGGTGCCTGGCGCTGGCGAAAAGGTGTCGAAGACAAATATCACTATCGATTCTGGGGACAGGTTGTGCGCTGGATGGCCTATCAGCGCAACATGGCTAAGGGTGAGACGATGCGTCTTTACTATTCGCCAGAACAGCCTCAGGTACGCCAGACAATTGCCTTGAGTGCCAATGTGATGGAAAAAAGTGGCGAGCCTCTGCCAAAAGGTGACGTGACGGCTCGAATTGTCGCCCCATCCGGAAAAGCCGAAACGGTTCGGTTCAATTCATCAGGTGACGAATGGGGGGCATTTTCGTCGCGATACACACCTGAGGAGCCCGGTCGCCATGAAGTGACGATGACATGTAAGCAGACGAATGCGACGCTCGAAACGTCGTTTTTTGTGCAGGGAGTTGCCGTCGAACGAATTGGTCGGGCGGCTCGTCCGGAAGTGATGGAAGAGATTGCTCGAGTCACTCAGGGACAGGTTATCGGGCTGGATCGACTGGAACAGGTGATCCAGTCTCTGGCGGCATTGCCTGAACCGCCACCAAGCGTAAGACGCGTTCAGCTTTGGTGTCATCCGGTCGTGGCAGGCGTTCTCATTCTGTTATTGGCTGTCTTCTGGATTGGTCGCAAAGTCATCGGATTGATCTGATTCGGTAGAAAATAAATATTTCCTTTTGCAGTTGTTAGTTTACACTGTCCCGTCGTGGTGGCGGACGATTACGTTTGCAGGAGAAGGCTGACATGAGTGCTTCATTGTCGAAATCCGGGTTGGCATTGCCCGAATCACTGGAGCGGCAGTTATTCGATTTCCGTCAGCGTGTCTGGACTATCAAGTCGATCGAATCGGCGTGCGGTGCCGTCTTCGGTGTCGCGATATCATTTCTGATGGTCTTCGTGCTGGATCGAATCATCGACACACCAGCTTCTGTGCGGACTGCCATCTTCCTCGTCGCGGTAACGGGATGTGCGTTGATTCCGGTCTCGCTGCATCGATGGATCTGGTGCCATCGTCGCCTGGAGCAACTGGCTCGTTTGCTCAGTCGTCGTTACCCGAGCCTGGGTGACCAGATGCTGGGGATTATCGAGTTGGTTCACAGTGAATCGGAGCAAGCTCGATCACGGGCTCTGGTCGAAGCAGCAATTCGGCAAGTTGCGGCAGATGCAGGAAAGCGAGATTTCAGTGACGCCGTTCCAACGCCAAGGCATCGATTCTGGGCGTGGATGGCATCAGTTCCAACTGCGATTGCCCTGGTGATGTTCGTAGTGTTCCCCAGTGCAGCAACAAACGCGTTTGCCCGTTTCGTCGCGCCGTGGCAAGACATTCCTCGTTATACGTTCACATCCGTCGAAAAGCTTCCTGAACGGTTTGTTGTTCCACACGGCGAACCGATTACCGTTTCGCTGAAACTCCTTGAAGACACTCGCTGGCAACCGACCATCGCGAAGGTAAAGCTTGGCAGCCATATCGCGGTGACTGCAGAATTGAAGGACGGAAGGTATGAGTTCACACTCCCTGCACAGATTGCTCCGGGGCGTTTGCAGGTAAACATTGGTGATTCCCGGCAACGCGTCCGGCTGGAACCGATGTTACGTCCGGAACTTTCCAGCCTTGTTTCAGAGATCACTCTTCCAGCCTACCTGCAGCGTTCAAAGTCGATCCACCGGGACATCCGGGGTGGTTCCGTGACGATCGTGAAAGGAAGTGCTGCAACATTCACGGCGACAGCAAATCGAAATCTGTCGAGTGCTACGATCGATGGCCAATCGGCAACAATCAAAGAATCGAGCCTGATCAGTTCTTCAATTCCTGTCGAAACCTCTCGCAAGCTGAAATTTCAGTGGAAGGATGAATTCGGACTGGGAGGTCAGGAGGACTTTACGGTTTCGATCACGGCTCGCGACGACGATGCTCCCACCCTAACCTGTGAAGACCTGCCGCGTCAGAAGATCGTGCTCGATTCAGAAACGCTGACCTTCAAGGTGCGTGCTCAAGACGATTTTGGAATCAAAGTCGTCGGCATCGAATGGGACGGGGCTGACAAGAACGCGGTTTCTAAACCTGCCAAGGGTGAAGAAATTCTGGCCGCTGGTGCCAGCGAAAAGGAAACGCTGGACCTGACGGGAACCTTCTGTGCAAAGACTCTTCAGATCGAGCCTCAACCGCTCAACGTGCGATTGTTCGTCGAGGATTATCTTCCCGGTCGAGGTCGAACGTATTCGTCTACTTATGTTCTGTACGTTTTGAGTGCCGAGCAGCACTCGATCTGGCTGACGGAACAACTGAGTAAGTGGCATCGTCAATCGCTGGAAGTACGTGATCGTGAAATGCAGTTGCATCACACGAATCAGGAATTGCGATTGCTGAGCCCCGAGGAATTGGACCAGCCTGAAAACCGCCAGCGACTGGAAGCTCAGGCCTCGGGTGAACGAGCCAACGGGCGTCGGCTGTCAGGGCTTGTAAATAATGGAGAAGAGTTGATCCGGCAGGCGATGCGAAATCCTGAGTTCGGTGTCGGGCATCTGGAAAAATGGGCCGAAATGCTGAACATCCTGAAGGATATCTCGGGTAATCGGATGCCGAGCGTTGCTGAACTGCTGAAGCAGTCTGCTCAGGCTCCCTCCACAGCGATGGCGAATGCTCAACCTGCGAATAAGTCTCCGATGGCTGGGCAGAACAAATCCAGTCCGTCAGCAGGTGGAAAGCCGGGTGATGGCAAACAGAATCCACCGCCACCACCGGTCCCCACGGTCGTTGACAGGGAATCCTCGCAGCAACCCGTGAAGCCTGGGGAGGAAGAAGAAGCCAAGAAAGACAGCAAGAAGGGAAGACTCGGCCTGCCCGTGACGACGATCGCCAGTGCTGGAAAGAAGCAACCGCCATCGCCGACTGCGGAAAAACTCGACGAAGCCGTGACGGCTCAACAGGATCTGCTGGCGGAATTCGACAAGATTGCGGAAGAATTAAATAAGGTTCTGGCGAATCTGGAAGGAAGTACACTCGTCAAACGATTGAAAGCTGCTTCCCGTCAGCAACACGTCATCGGTGGGAAGATCACCGACCAGGTCGGAAACACGTTTGGTCAGTTGAAGAAACAGGCCGAACCGAAGGTGTTAAAGGAACTGTCATCGCTGGAAGTGAAGAGCAGCCAGGATCTGTCGTACATCATGGACGACATGCAGTCCTATTTTGAGCGACGACGATTCCAGAGATTCAAGACGGTCTTGGACGAAATGCGTCAGCAGGATGCGGTTGGCAGCTTGCGGCAGTTGAGTGACGATATTCGCGTCGAAGTCGGTCTGTCGATTGCTCAGACCGAATTCTGGTCGGACACCTTTGATCGCTGGGCAGACGATCTCGTCGATCCTGCCTGCAGCGGCAAGTGTCCCGGTTGCAAGTCGAAAGCAAGCCTGCCACCGTCCATCGTTCTTGAAGCGATGCAGATTCTCGAGGCTGAGGTGAATCTTCGTGAAGAGACACGCGTTGCGGAGCAGGCTCGACCTGCGATGGAAAAGAAGGACTACAGCAAACGAGCTGACAAGCTGGCTTTGACTCAGGATGGACTCTCTGAACGAGTCGCAAAACTCACCGATCGAATTCGTGACTTGCCGGATGGCGAGCAGGAGTTCGAGAAGGAAATCAAGTTGCTGACTCAGGTTGTCGTTGTCATGGACGAAGCTGCAGAAATTCTGGAACGTCCCGATACCGGTTCGCAGGCGATTGCGGCAGAAACTGAAGCAATTGAACTGCTGCTGCAGTCAAAGAAAATCAACCCCAAAGGTGGTGGAGGCGGTGGCGCCAGCCCTGGCGGAGGTGGTGGTGGCGACACAGATGCGCCGGCATTGGCGTTAGTCGGGAGTGGTATTAACGACAAGGAAGTGCGTGAAGACCGCGGGATCTCGCAGGCTACAGGCGAAACCGGCGCCGCATTGCCAGAAGAGTTTCGTGCTGGCCTTGATGAGTACTTCAACCGGTTAGAACGCGAAGGAACGAAGTGAGGCTGGAAGTCGTGTTGGCGATCAGCATGTATTGCAGGCGAACGATACGACTCTATCGATTTACGATGGCAGTCATGGTCGTTGGCTTGAGTGCGATCCATGCAGCCCATGCGGAACCTCCTCCAAAACGCGCTGAGGAAATAGAGGTCATCGAGGTCGAGAGGATCTTCCAAAAAGCGATGGTCGAGGCCGATTCTGAGGTTGAACTTGGCGTCGTTCGCAAGCTGATGGAATCGGAGCTGATGTTTGTTCGCCAAGTGTGCGAACTTCCCCCAGCACGCCGCCCTGCATTTCGCGAGCGAGCCGACGAAATCGTCGACGAGGTCTACAAGGCAGTTAACAGACAAACGGCTTCAGGCGATATTCTGACGCTGAAAGCACGGAACCTGATTCAGAAGAAGTTTCTCGTTGAAATCGAGAAGATATCGAAGGAACAGGCGGCTCTATACGATGCGGAATTGCAGTCGCGGATGGCGAAAGTGAAGGAAGCGACGATTCTCGGATTGACGGCGCTGCTCGATCAGGAACTGATCCTGACCACACAACAACGCGACACTCTGCACACGACTCTGTCCACAAAGTGGAAAGAGGAATGGGAACACTGGCTGCTGGTTGCCAATCAGGGAGAGGAGAATTTCCCGAGTTTTGCAGACAAGATTGTTTCGAGAATCATCACACCAGCACAGAAGCAGATCTGGAAGAGCATACCCAAGCTCGACCTGGCAGAATTGCAGTTTGAGGAAGTGTTTCTGGAAATTGCAGATATTCCGGAAAACGACAAACTCATCGAGGAAAACAACGATTATTGGATGAACACGAAGTCGTGACGGTTTTGAGTGCGAACGTATCGGAAGTTGAGAATCTTATTAGTGGGCTGAAGGCCCACAAGCACAAAGCACACGGCTTCAGCCGGCTTCAGCCCTGTGTGTGACGGTTAAAAAAAGATTGTTTGCGACCTGAAGGGTCGCGAGAAAAATGCAGATGAGATACGAACGGGCATCCACAGTTTTTCGGGGCTCGGTAATGAGGCGTGACTCTATGTACGATCTGGCGAAGTGCAAGTTGCTTATGTTGGCAGCACTCATCACAGTCCATGGTGTCTGCCACGGCGAGGACGCCCCCGCCGCTAAACCTGCAGCCAAGCCTGCTGCCAAACTTGTTGAAAAGGCGGTTGCCAAGCCGATCAAAAAAGCCGCCGTGAAAGCACCTGCTGCCCCGGCCCCGTTTTGGGAATGGGCGAAGGTTTTGACACAGCCAAGGGTGCTGGTCGCTCCCGTCGCGGTCCAGGTCGAAGCTGCAGACGCGATTGAAATTGCTGTTCCTGCGCAGGCGGTTGTGATTGACGTTGCTGTTGAGGCGATTCCGAAACAGCAAGAGAAAGCTGAGGTCAAAGCCGAGGCCGCCGTCAAGATCCGTGATGCAGACGTCGATGTGCTGGCCCAGCCGGTGGTCGAGGCATTTGCTGAAAAAATTGTTGTCAGGAAAACTGACGAACCCGACGTCAACCAGGCGATGGTTCAACAGTTTACTCAGCAGTACCGCCCGATTTTGACAGCAGAATTGGCGTTTATACGTCAGACATGCAGCTACCTCGCTGAAAAAGATCGGAAAACGATCCGCCAGGCAGGTGAGGCAAGCTTGCGCGAGGCCGCGAGGCAGTATGCGGTTGAACAGGCATTGATGCAGCGACCGCAGAACGGACCTCGGCCAAGCCGTCCTGAGTTAAAAAGTCCTCGAACTGTGATTCGACAGGGGCTGAATGAAGGACTGAAAAACGTCTTAACCGAGGCTCAGTGGAAAGAGTTTTCCGCGGAGTTCGACGAACGAATGAACGCCCGAAAGAATGCTGTCCTTCTGGATACGGTCGCACGCCTGGATGTCGCGCTGCACTTGAACGCTGCACAGCGGGACAAGATCCGTGACAGCCTCAACTCAGCATGGCAGGATAAGTGGGAAGAATGGTTGATGATTTATATGTACAACGATCTTTATTACCCGATGATTCCGGACAATCTTGTCGTTACGCATTTGAATCCAGAGCAGAAGTCGATCTGGCCAAATCTGCAGAAAATTCAATTTGGGTTTTATGAACAGTTCCAGGCGGCTGCGGATGACTGGTGGGGACCTGAGCCTGCAGGAGTGATTCCGAATGGCATACAAATACAGGGTGGTGGATTCTTTTGACATTGAGCCGGGATTCATCGCTACCGGTGGAGACTTCTGTGAGTACTGTTCCGAGACTTTTTACGATCCTGGTCATCGCTCTGGCCCTTTGTGAGGGGTTCGTCTACGCATCGAAAGATGACGTGGACGAAGTCCTGCCGATGCCCAATCAGGGAAATGAAGGGTTTGAAGTTGCTGAAGAAAACTTTGATCAATGGATCTATCAAGGTGCTGGCAATGCGCAAGCGGGGCGTGAACGAATCAAGGCACGGTTGAAGATCCATCTCGACGAACTGGATCGCATCTGTTCTCTGACATCCGAGCAGAAGCAGAAATTGACTCTGGCTGCCCAGGGTGACATGAAGCGTTTGTTTGATGAGATCGAAGTCGTACGAATCAAATTCCGGGCGGTCCGCAAGAATCAGAACGCGTTCAATGAGATCTGGAAAGACATTAACCCGCTGCGTCAGAAGATCAGTTCCGACCTGTTTTCGGGCAAGTCGTTTTACGGAAAAACCGTCCGGAATACGTTGACCTCCGAGCAACTCGTCAGTTACGACACCGTGGCAAACGAACGCAGACAGTTTCGCTACAAAGCCACCATCGCGGTCGCTTTCACGAATCTCGAAAAGATCGTTCCGCTGAAAAATTCTCAGCGGCAGGTACTCATGGAAATGGTGTTGAATGAGACGAAGCCACCTCGCACGTTTGGTAGCATGGATTATCAATTAGTTGTTCTGCAACTGAGTCGGTTTCCGGAAGAGCGATTCAAGAAAGTCCTGGATGACCGTCAATGGAAGCTGCTTGAAGCTCATCTGGCGCAGTACCGAGGGTTTGAACAGAACTTGATTCAGCAGGGAATTATTGATCGGGCGGATGTGGCGCCGATTCATTCTCAAAACGACGAACCTGCTGATGCATTGAATCCGATCAGGTCCGGTCAATAGGTACTGAGATCCTTTTTCAGGTTGTTACGATGGCCGTTGTTCAAAGCAAAGCGAATTCCATGAACCCGAACTTGACGCAGCAGATAACGACCAGCACAAAGGTTCTGATACTGTCGCTGTGCCTGGGGAGCACGGCCTTGGCCCAGCTTCCCAATATTCGCGTTGGTGAAGTAGTTCCACGCGATGTCCGCGAAATCTACGACCGGGGACTGCAATACCTGGCGAACAGTCAGTCCGATAGTGGTGAGTGGGCGAGTGGCCAGACGGGGCCCGGCGTCAACGGAATGGCACTGATGGTGCTACTGGCATCGGGCGAAGATCCGAATTTCGGACTGTATAGCAACCACATTCGTCGAGCATTGCGGAAAATCATTTCCGATCAGAACGCGGCCACAGGTTATTGTGGAAACAGTATGTATCACCATGGTTTTGCTATGCTGTCGCTGGCAGAAGCGTATGGGGCGGTCGATGACCGGAATCTTTGGACAGGAAACGAACCGAATCGGCGATCCATCGGCCAGGCACTCGAACTCGCCGTTCGAGCCGCCATCACTTCACAAAAGAAGAATCAGTTTGGAGCGTGGCGATACTCTCCCGAATCGACGGATGCCGACACGTCAGTGAGTGGTGCTGTTATGGTGGGTCTTCTGGCTGCGAGAAACGCAGGGATCGAAGTCCCCGATGAAGTGATCGACAAAGCGGTCAACTACTACGTCAAAATGACCTCGGAATCGGGACAGGTCGCATACGCAGGTGGGTTCGGTGGTTTCGATGAATCGATCGCACGAATCTCGATTGCGACTCTGGTCTATTCCGTCGCACGTCGCAAAGACCTGCCTCAATTCAAGGCGACGATAAAGTATCTGACGCAGCGGCTGGAAAGTTCAGGAAACGATCACTACGCAGAATACACTCGCTATTACCAGTCGCAGGCACTCTTTCAGGGGGATGTCGAGGCGTGGGAAAAATGGAATAAACAACTGATCCGACAACTAAAGACCACTCAGGCGGCAGACGGAAGCGTGCAAGGTCAATTCGGTCCCGCAATCGGAACGTCTCTTTCGATGCTGTCGCTGGCGTTGAATTACCGATTTTTGCCGATATACGAGCGATAAACCCATCTGTGGCAAATCAGGATCTGTTTGGATCTTTCAATGGCGACTGAGCCGGGGAATTTCAAAGTGGCGACGCTCACGAATCAAATCATCATCAGATTACTGATCGGAATCTGCCTGATTCCTGTCTCGGGGATATTCGCTGCCGAAACGGATGGCCCAAGTGATGCGACGATCCGACTTTCGAACGGTGACTTCATCGCGGGGAAGCTAGTTGACTCCGCACAGCCGAACATGCTGATGTGGCGATCGCCGATATTCACGGGACCGTTTCAGTTCCCCTTGAATCGCATCAACACGATCAGTTTTCCGATACCTGCGAAGCTGCCACAACCCGGGGGAGAATACGGCTTTGAACTCGTTGGTGGCGACATGCTGTCCGGTACGATGAAGTCGTTCGTGGGTGAGGATATTGAGCTCGAAGTTCCCGGTCAGGGAGTCCTGCATATAAATCAGTCAGTGATTCGCAGGATCTACCGAGCGAACAGCGGGGCCGAATTGATCTATTTTGGCCCGGGTGGGCTGACAGGTTGGAAGCAATCGATTGCCAACGCGTGGCGCGACGAAGGGGGGCATCTGGTTTCCTCGCAGGCTGGAAGCGTGGTCTCTCGGGAGTTTACGATTCCTCCACAGGTTCGAATTGAGTTGGAATTGTCGTGGACCAAGAAGCCCGACTTCGAATTGACCCTGGGCGATACTCCTCCGCTGAATGCGTTTCGGTTTGAAGTGCTGGAGAGCGACCTGATCGTGGCCTGCGAATCGGAGTTCGAGGCTGATCTGAAATCGATCAAGCAGGTAAAGTCCGGTGCCGATTCCCTGCAGGTGCAATTGCTGCTGGATCAAGCTCAGAAGCGCCTGCTGGTTTTCTCACCCAACGGAGATCCACTGGCCGATTTAAAGTTGGGGGGAAAGAGCCCTGCTGCATTCAGCAAGTTTCAATTGACCAATAAAGCTGGAAACATTCGACTCGAGCGACTCCGCATCAGCCGCTGGTCGGGTGAGTTGCCTCGCTCTGTCGAAACTAATAAGGCTCGAGTACTGCTGACGGATGGATCGTTTGTTTACGGGCGATTGAAGTCATTTGACGCGGCTCGCCGCGAATACGTTGTTGACGACGGAACGAAAGAAAACGTACTGGCCGAGAATCGAATTCAGGATGTGATCCTCGCATCCGAAGCGCCCGCGGCTGGAAATTCAATCCGAGTTGCGCAGTTGAATGGCCTGCAGTTCAGCGGGGAACTTCTCAAGGTCGAAAACAATTCGGTCTGGGTCAAATCGCCTGGGATCCGTGAGTCCCTGTCGGTACCGGTCAACAACCTTCACTCACTCGTGGTTCTCACCCCCGTTCCAGAGACTGCAAAGCAGGCCAATCGTATCGGTCGGCTTGAAGCAGACGGAACGGTAGTCCAGGGAAATTTGATTGATGCCAGGGAAGGTGACACCAGTTGCCTGGTTTGGCAGCCACTACATGCGGTCGCTGGCGTTCCATGGATGCGCGGTGCGAATGCTCGAATCGACTATCGTCCGATAGCTACAGTTGCCGCCGCAGGTCAAAACGAACCAACGCCTCCGCAGCCAAGGGTTCAGCGGTTAGGAGGCTTTGCCGGGCAGGTCCAGAATCTGATCGGCGGCCCACAACCCGCCCCCAAAGTTCGTGTGAAATCCAAAACAGCTTCAACCATCCTGCACTTGCGATCAGGCGACACGATTCCCTGCACTGTCACGGGGATTGACGAGGAAGGGGTAACCTTCACGTCAAAGGTTTCTGACACGACGTTTATCAAGCACGAATCGATAAAGGTCCTGGAACTGGAATCAGAAGCTCCACCGGTCAAGATCGCCAAGGCGAAACGCGAGCGACTGCTTGTCCTCCCGAGAATGCAGCGAGGCAATCCGCCCACGCAATTGATCCGTTCCGTTAACGGCGATTATTTGCGTGGCCGGCTCGTAGCAATGGATGACAAGGAACTTCGAGTGGAACTGCGACTCGAAGAAAAGACAATTCCTCGAGATACCGTGACTCGAATCATCTGGTTACATGCTGACGAAATCACAGGAGGCGAAGTCAAGAAGTCTGCGGTCGTCCCCACAACGCAGTCCCGCGTGCAGGCGATTCCGAGTTCGGGAAATCGACTGACATTTTTTGCCGAGCAATTCGAAGGGAAAACCCTGTCGGGAAAAAGCGAAGTTCTGGGAAATTGCCATGTGGACGTTACCACAGTCGACCTGTTACTGATCGGTCCGGCAATTGAACAGGCAGCCTCGTCGCTGGCATTTCACCAATGGCGACTGAAGCATGCCTCAGATCCGTTGGGGACCGACGGTGAAGGGGATGCGGGCGGCGGCGAAGAAGGACGCGATTCATCGCTGGTTGGCAAGGACGCCCCCTCGATCGAACTTGATCTGCTCGATGGCACAAAATTCAAATTGGCAGACCACAAGAACAAGGTCGTGATTCTCGACTTCTGGGCGTCATGGTGTGGCCCTTGCCTGCAGGCGATGCCGCAGGTGGACAAGGTTGCACATGAATTTGCTGACCAGGGAGTGGAACTCATCGCCATCAATCTGGAAGAAACTCCCGAGAAAGTGAAATCGGCACTGGGACGGCTGAAGCTCGAAACAACCGTAGCCCTGGATCACAACGGTCGAGTGGCAGAGCGATACGGGGTGACATCGATTCCCCAGACCGTGATCATCAATCGGGAAGGCAAGGTTGCTCGTTTGTTTGTTGGCGGAGGTGCAAGATTTGATGAGCAGATCCGAACGGCATTGAAAGCCGTTCTCGCGGACCAGGACAAGTAATCGCGTCGGGACGTGCGGGTGACACTCAACGCGGGGAACGATATTTGTCGGTGAAATGGAGAGGTTTGGAACAATAGTTTTGATCGCGAAGCGATCGCAGAATGTAGCCGGGGGTTGCAGCGAAGCGGAAACCCCCGGAACGCAATCGCGTTGGTAAAAGCATCCCGAAGGGATGCCAGAAAAGTCGACAATGCCAAATCCTCTTGATGCAAGGCAAGGTCGTGGCGAAGCGGGAGGGTGAGGCTCCAGCCGAACCGTCTTTGGATCGGGAAGCGTAATACCCAATCGCAGCTCGATGCGTCAGACTTTGATCTTAACCCAACGGCCAGATCTGTAACGCCACGAGGCCATCACTGCTCGCAGGATGTTATCGGCCCCCATTCCGATCCAGGCGCCGAATAATCCTCCGTTCAGGACGACGCCACAGATGTATCCGACGGACACTCGAACGATCAGGTTTCCCAGAAGGGAACAGAGCATCGGAAACCGAGTGTCGCCGGCCCCGCGTAAGGCGTTGATGTAAACAATCAGCACCGCGTTCGGAATCTGGTACAGCGCCATCAGCCGGAATGCCGGGACGCCGATCAGCGAAACTTCGGGACTCGATTGCATCTTGGAATAGATGAATGGAGCGAACGTGAAGAAGACGAGTGTCATCAGACCAGCATAACCGACGCATTGACGCAAGGCTTCATGAGCAACCTTTCGTGCTCGGCCCAGGTGCCCTGCCCCGAGCGACTGTCCGACGAGTGTGGCCGCTGCGATGCCGAAGGCTTCCACAGGAAGGTACGAAAGCGATTCAATCCGAACTCCGACGACATGGGCTGCAAATGTCGCCCCGTCGAATCCCCCCGACGAGAGTCGGGCGATGACCATCAGGAAGAGAAAGTGTCCTGAAAACGTCGCGATTCCACCCAGTGCTGCCGGGCCACCGATCCGAAGTATTCGATGAAGCGTCTCACGGTGAAACTGAAATTCCGCAAATCGGACTTGAATCCGTGACGTGCCCGAAAACAACATGGCGGTCATGACGGCAGCCCCGCAGATGTGTGCTGTGACAGTCCCGGTCACGATCCCGGTCACTCCCATTTCGGGCAAGGGGCCCCAGCCCCAAAGGCAAGCCGTCGATACGATCACATTGACGATATTGGTTACTGTCAGGACCAGCAGCGGGCTTCGCATATCTCCTGCACCGCGAAGAGCCGCTGAACCAATCATTGTCCAGCCCGCAAAGAACTGACCGAAAGCATCCATTCTCAGGTATTCGACGGCGATATCACGTTGAACTCCTTCCATATTGAGAAGGACTGGGAATAAGTTCGCCAGCAATTGCAGGAACAAAAAGATTCCACAACCAAAAACCAGCGTGAGCGTCAATGAGCGAGCCGCGATGCGACGTGCGTCGTCGAATTCGCCGGCGCCCCAGGCTCGTGCAATAATCGCTGATGTACCCGTTCCCACCAGGCTGAAAATCAGAAATGCCAGCCAGGAAACATACGCAGATAGCCCGATCGCAGAAGTCTCTGCCTTGCCAAGTAAACCCGCCAGATAGACGTCGTACAGTCCGACGCAGAAGGCCAGCATCTGCTCCCCCAGAACAGGCAACGCCAGACGGAACAAATCACGACGCAGATGCTCTGCTGCGGATCTTGATTCAAGTGGCGTTGGATTATCCATAAAGAGTCACGAAGCGCTGGGTTGTATTGCTCGAAGAAAAGAAACGATCAAGGGGCCGCAGATCTGTCAGCACGGCCAGTTTTCAGTGAAGCCGATCAGCCGGTACGCGCTAGAGTCCGGTTTGCATTTCGCTTTGTGTCCACACACTCCATTCCGAACGAACCGGACGCTAGCGCGTACCGGCTGATGGTCCATTACTCGTAAAAGCGTACACGCGATCCTGCGCTGGTTCCTGCTCGTACTCGCCGCACTTCCGTGTCGCGACGGAAGATGGGTTAGCCGCTGCAGTATGCCACACTCAGGACATCGGCCGGAACACGCCAGCAACCGAATCTTACTTACCAGTTTCCGATAGCGAAACCTTCCTTTCGATGACTCTGGCATCGCTCGTTCTTGTGGGTATCCGTGTCATCCGTGAAATCCGTGGTCGGATTTTCAACCACAGATGTCACGGATGTCACAGATAATGCAGCGGCCTCCCGGGCATTGCGCCTGCAGCGTCACACTCTTGTTCCGTCGCGACATGGAAGTGCGGCCCGCACTAGGCTAGCTGACCACCCCGCACGCGCTCATGTTGCGAAATCAACAGGCAGCCATCTCGGTTCTCAGCGTCATTTCTTCTCGGAAACCATCTCGACACACCTCTGAACAACCTGAACGACGCGGTCTTCGACATCATCTGCCCAGCGTTCTGTCGGAAGTCCATAAACCATCATCGAACTCTGACCCTCGTAGCCCCCTTCCATCAGCACTCGGCGGGAAGGAATGTAGGCCATCACATCGTTGCAATACGCCGTGATCCAGGTTCGTTCACCGTACTCACCTTTCAAACGCAGAGAGAAGTCGACAACAACTTCACCCCCCAATGTGATCCACAACTGGTCTTTGCCGAGTTTCCATGCCGTGATGGGATAGGGATACTCATCCGGGACCGGGCCTTTCGCGGAAAGTTCCAGCATGCGAGCGGCCCAGC
Source organism: uncultured Schlesneria sp. (assembly GCA_963977965.1). Lineage (GTDB taxonomy): Bacteria > Planctomycetota > Planctomycetia > Planctomycetales > Planctomycetaceae > Schlesneria. The sequence continues at coordinate 25,441 of CAXBSB010000003.1, read as the reverse complement.
GCTGCCGATTATCGGGCTGGCCTGCGGCCATGGTACGAAGGTCTTCTTTCTTGGGGAGGCCTTGCATCTTGAGAGGCACAAATTCGTGATGAGTTTTCAACGATGGTTCGACCGTTTCCATCGGGCTCGTCAAGACTTTGTCGACGGCTGCAGACAGACGCTTGCCGTACGATTGAGCGAGCTCAACGGTTCGGCGAGGCAATGGATTCTGATCCGCCCCGCAGCCCATACAGAACAGAGCCATGGCACCAGGGTATCGTTGTTCAAGATCGAATTGAGCAAAACCGGCGTAGTCGCCGCAGAACTTCATGTAGCTGAGAGTTGTGTTGTGGCAGGCATAAGCAAACACCGCAGCCCGCAGTGTTCCATCCATCGCCCGAATCGCCAGCACCGGAACCGTATGATCCACCGGGCCAAACAACATGTTCTGCTCTCGCAGCTTTGGAACATCGGGTTCTCGATTCGTACGTCGATTGACGGCGAAATCAGCGAATCCCTGGCCTCGTGTCACCGTGGCCGGCTTCAGATCCTGCAACGCCTTGCCGATCGTTGTCACGATTTCATCAGTCAGCCAGTCTGAATAGGTATTGATCCGCTCAATCTGAGCCGCGTCGAGGGGATAGGCATCGTACAGAGCCCCTCGCAAAACAGGGCCGCAATGCGTGTGAGACGCATGGAGGGTCAGTTGGGATCGTTCGATTCCAAACTTGTCTTTCAGTCGACGTGCCAGGTCATCTGCGATGGATTGCGGGATTCCCAGAGTGTCACTGGACAAGACAATGCCGCGGTGCCCGCGATCATCCTCCAGAACGAGAACGCGAATATACAGATCGTGTTCGACTCCTTCTGACGGGCCTGTACGCCCCCCGTAGCCCGCCATCCACATGGGTTGCTTCGGAGTAATCACGGCCTTGGCGAGTCCAGCTTTCCACCCAGCCTGAATCTCATTCGATTGCCCGGCAAAGATGCACAGAACAATGCCCAGCAGCCCGTGATAAAAGGGGTCAGACCCTCTCCGGGCAAACGATTTCCAAGCTAAGTCGACTGCCCTCCAAAGGGTCTGACCCCTTTTATCACGGGCCGCCAGGCTGATTGATGGCAGGAATCGCATGCTTGCCCTTTCATTGTAATTACGGCGTCCGTCAAAACCTCATCGATGTTTTACGTCGAAAGCTCAGAAAATGACACCGTCCTCGACGTCGAATAGTTCCCTCGACATAATCACCGCTCCTGAGTCAAGAGAACCCGTTGCCGCACGCGAAGAGGATCACAGCATGAATCTGGCTGGTCGGGTCACTGGTCTACTGTTCTTGATCGTGACGGTCACAACAAGCGTTGCTCAGGAAACTCGCGTTCCAAAATGGGATGCTCGGGGAAGGGGACAATTACCAAGACAGGGCGTGGCTGCGCTTGATGTCAGTAGTTACGGATCCCAAGTCGTCGCGGGAACGATGGCACCGGCGGGTGAGCCGAACGTCGTGGTACTCGATCGCAGCCTGAAATTGCTGAAGTCGTACCGCGTCGGTCAGCGATGGATCGGACAAGTGGTTGCGACGAAAAATGGTTCACCCTTCGCCCTTTGCACGATGACGACGGGAGCGTCAGGTGACGAACCGCAAGTCTATTTCTGTGGCGAGCAGCCGGTGATCGTCAACGGGTCACAAGGAGGCACGTCGCTGTTTCATTATGGCGATCACAGCAATCACATCGGCAAACAACTTGTGGCGTATGATGATGGCGCTGTCACCGTCAGTGAGTCGCAAGTGTTGTGGATGGATTCGGCAGAACCCAAGGCAAAGTCGCCTCTTCGCAATCTGAAGGTGACTTCACTCGCCGCGCATCGCAGCGGTGTGGTTGTTGCTGGCGGTTACTTTGATGGACCGAAGAACGTCACTCCAGTCAACCTGCAGGTTTTTAAGCCGGGGGACTCAAAGCCGCTCTGGCAACGAGAAATTGTCACAGATGTTGGCGATTCGAATCCGCCGGAAGCAGGTGAGTATGGAAATCCGACGCTTGCCGACGGAACGCGAAATCCGCTTCCACAACGCGATGAGCCGCTGTTCGCTCCGCTTTCAATCGCGGTAAGTCGGGAGGCTGAGTTCGATCCAGACAAGACCCGCATCGCCGTTGCGGATTATCGAGGATGGAAGCGCTGGATTCGCTCTTCAGGCTCGGGCAAGGAGGAGGACTACGGAACTCGCTTCATGCCCGCGAAGCCAACGGTCACGGTCTATGACGGAACAGGGAAAGTCGTACGTCGGTTCGGCCCTGAAAAATTCGGCACTTCGAACTGGGTTGATCTGGCGTTCACTCCGAACGGACGGAAGGTCATCGCGGTACCACACCGCTGGACATGCCGTGGGTTAGCAGGTCAATCGTTTCTACCTGTTGATGATGACGCTCACACGCTGTCGATCCTGGATCTCGACACCGGAGACGTCCAGTCACGCCGATTCCCGGATGCGATCGCGAGTGCCGACGTCACGTCGAAGGGAACCGTGCTTGTTTCCTGCTGGGACGGCCGCCTTTACGTACTGACTGAGAACGGCGCACCAGTCTCTGCCGTTCCCGAAGGGATCCTGTGCGATGGGCCCGTCATTGTCAAATCCGTCGGAAACGACGGCGAGTATGTCGTTGCCACAGGTTCGGGAAAGGTTGTTCGCAGACAGTCCACCCCTTTAGCGACAGCCGAGTTAGATGTGCTCGTTCCCGCGACTGAAAAGCCGTGGGTCAAGAACGCGAAGGCAACTGAGCTGGTAAATGGTTTGTGGCAATTGCCGGGTGGACGCGTTGAAAGCGATCTCGGCGGGCAACGGGTCATCGTGGGGACCGACGGATTGATTCTCATCGAGGGACATGCAGGACTGTCGTTTGAGTCAGAGTGGTCTGCGATGAAGGCTGCGGGACTCGATCCGACTCAGGTCAAATACGTCCTCACAACACACGAGCATGGTGACCATTCGCCGGGAGCTTATATGTGGCGAGTAACTACGGGGGCTCAGTTTGTTTGCAGCCGCGAGATGTCCTATGTGCTGCAACATCACCTGCCAGTCGGTACCGGGTATGGGCTGCATCCACCTGTGCCGACGGATCTCAAGATTGTTGACGACACGGTGCTCGATCTTTGTGGAGTCAAAGTTGCGGCACTCAGGTTACCGGGACATACGTTCGGCTCAATGGGTTGGTTGTTCGAACGCGATGGGAAACGCTTTGTCGCGATCGGTGATCTGATCATGCCTGACGGAGTTCTTGGTTATGCGGGCAGTGTTAACTTCAGTCCGTATCAGGTCCTCGACAGTCTGAAGAAACTCGATGGGCTGAATGTCGACATGATTCTGCCTGGTCACGGTCCGGTTGTCGGTCCTGATAAGTACGTTTCTGCCGGGATTTCGGTTGGCACTCGCGTCGGCTGGGGCAAGATGAAGGCCTCTCAGCCGGACCCACGATTTCGTCTGACTCAAGAGAATGTGCTCGTCACGGGCTTCTTGTCAGAAGCCGTTTCGGGAACGTTTGGCGATGTTGATGGGAATGGCACGCAGGATTTCGTGACGGTTTCGCCACAGGGAGAAGGGAGCGTCGTCAAAGTCTTTTTGAATGACTCGCAAAAATCTGCTCGTTTCGAAGCGATGGCACCGAGTTTCGAAGTCGAAGTCCCCAGTGTCGCAAATCCCAACCGTATCCGACTCCTTGAAGCAACCACTGCAAATGTTGCGTTTCGTACGGCGAAAGGAACAACCGGACAATCAGGCCCCGATGCGAACGCCGAATTGAATGATCGCCGGGCGACTCTTTACGTTTCTGGGCAGTCGATGGCAGCGTTCCTTGTGCCCGATGGCTCCGGCAAGACGTACGAGACCGTGTCGATTTCGGCTCAAGAGACGCATCACGCCCGCGTTCTGAATGTTGAAGGCCAGCAACGCGCGGTAGTGCTCGGGCGTTTCAGCGGGGCGCAGGCCATTCTGCCTGGAAAGGATGGCAAGTGGAGCACTCAATATTTCGATGATGCGTTGCGAGCTCCGTATCTTGATGTCGTTGATCGAGACCTCAATGGCGACGGGCGAGTTGATCGCATCGCTAACAACGGCAGTGTCTGGCTTCGTGGTGCTGACGGCACACTCCCTAAGGTGGCGTCTCAACAACTGCCACTGGCAGTCCCGGGTGATTGGTGCTTCATGTCGTTCGGCGACTTCAACGGTGACCGCAAGGCTGATGTTGCATTTGTCAGTTATGGTGCGGGGCCGCAACGTGTGGTCAGTTCATTCCTCAATACCGGCGACGGGCAGCGTCCATTTGGAACGACCCCATCAAACAGGATCGAAATCAAATCATCGCAGCCGCACGTACGCGACTCAGCACCGGTGGCCGACTGGAATCAGGATGGCTTCGATGACATCGTGATTGGGCTCGGGCAAGACAACCAGGTGCGAATCTTCGCTGGAACTGCAACGGGCCTTGCGGCCGATCCGATGGAAACAATTTCACTGGAATACTGGTTGCACTACGAACATCCACTGACGGTTGCCGACTTCAACGGTGATGGAAAACTCGACCTCGGGTGTTTCGGTTACACAAAAACGGGTGTCGGAGCAGGAGGTCCCCCGGCGGGTTACATTTGGCTACGCCCCAAGCCATAACATCCCGTGGTAAAAGGGGCAGCCCCTCCCCGGGCATACCGAATCTGAAGAATTTCTGGTCAACCGCTTCCCGAATGGCAGCTTGTTCAAGTATTTTCCAGTCGGATGAAAGGCGTATGAGAATCGGTACGAATCCGTCAAAAGACGCTGATGTCCAATCATCGAACGACTGTCAAAGTGAACAGTCGACGACCCGGTCGTGACCGGTTGCTCGGCTAAGGAACAACTGATGCTGGCTTATTTGCAATTACTGCGACTTCCCACCGTCTTTACCGCGATGGCTGATATCCTGCTTGGCTATGTTTTGACCCATCGTTTTGTCTTTGGACCCGAAGGATTTGATAATCCTCAAAAGTTTTTCGGCCTGCTGTTTGCCTCGTGCTGTCTATACATGTCGGGAATGGTGTTCAATGACGTTTTCGACCGAGAGCAGGACGCCGCAGAACGTCCCGGTCGACCAATTCCGTCGGGCCGAGTGCCGTTGAGAAATGCGGCGATTCTGGGGACGGTTCTGATGACCCTGGGAGTCATTTCGGCGTCGGCAGTGACATTCGTTAGTCTACAGGTCGCTTGCCTGCTCGTTGTAGCTATCCTGGCGTATGACCGCATCCTGAAGAGGACACCGCTTGGTCCGATTGCTATGGGGAGCTGTCGCCTTCTCAACGTTTTACTTGGTGCGAGTGATCAGACCACATGGGTGCCACCCGGTTTGCTGGTTCGACCGCAGCTCTGGGTTGCGGGTGCTCTGGGACTGTACATTGTCGGCGTCACATTGTTTGCAAGGAAAGAAGCAACAACGAGCAGCCGCTGGCAACTGGGGCTGGCTCAGGTTCTATTTAATGCCGGGATTGCGATTCTCGCGGTCTTGATCGTTTCGTGGCCTGTCTGGAGCTGGCCGCCTCGTCATAACGGGCCCGTGGCCCTGGCAATGCTGGCGGTTGTCGCATTCACTTTGAATCGAAGAACAGTCACCGCGCTCGTGACTCCTTCACCCCCCAATGTTCAAGTGACGGTGAAGCTGCTGTTGTTGTCGTATGTGATGCTGGATGCGACCGTCATTTTCTGGAAAATGGCTGAGGAAGGTGTCTTTGGAACGGGGCATGCCTTGTTGACGGCGGCGTTGATCATTCCAGCTCTGGTCCTGTCACGATTCATTCCGATGACATAGCGTGATGGGAGGGCGAGGCGGCGAGGTTCCCGCCGAGCCGCTAAGTCGATGTGCGCCAGAGCTTCGTCCGATCATTAGAAAACTTTTTTCGCGAGGAACGATCACGTGTTCACCAAACGATTTCTATGGGTCTTCGCGTTCGTTTTCATGGCTCTTTCATTGGCCTGCGAGCAGGTTGTGGCGCAGGATCGCGGGATTGCTGACTTTCCGAAGTTATCGATCGAAACCGACTGGCCCTGGTGGCGTGGTCCCAGCCGGAACGGAATTGCGACCGATACTCCCGTTCCGGTCAAGTTGAGTGACAGTGACAATCTTGTCTGGAAGGTTCCTGTTCCAGGCCGAGGCCATTGTTCGCCAATCGTGGTCGGTCAACGGGTATTCCTGACCACCGCAGACGAACTCAAGAAGATCCATTATGTCGTCGCGTTCGACAGGTCCAGCGGAAAACAACTCTGGTTGAAAGAAGTCAGCAAAGGGGGATTTCCGGCTCGCAATCACAAGAACAATACAGAAGCGAGTCCAACAATTGCCTCAGACGGAGAACGTCTGATTGCAACGTTCTACCATCACGACAAGGTTGAAGCGATTGCCTTGAATTTTGACGGAGAAATCGAATGGAGACAGGCGGTCTGTGCATTTCACCCTCGAACGTTTGAGTATGGATACGGACCGTCTCCTCTGTTGTATCGTGACAAAGTGATCGTCTCCGCCGAGTATGATGGCAACAGTTTTATCACGGCACTGGAGCGAACATCGGGCGATCGCGCCTGGAAGATTCCCCGCCCTCCAATCATTTCGTTCTCATCGCCAGTCGTGGCTCATGTGGCTGGCAAAGACCAGATGTTCATCAGCGGAACGGATCGAGTTGTCTCGTACAATCCCGTCGATGGAAAGCTGCTGTGGTCAACATCTGGAACATCCCTGGCAACATGCGGAACAATGGTCTGGGATGGCGACATTGTTTTCGCCAGTGGCGGCTTTCCGAAGCCGGAAACATTAGCGGTCAAGGCAGACGGAAGCGGCAAAGTTCTCTGGAGGAACAACCAGAAGTGCTATGAGCAATCGATGCTCGCATACAATGGCTACCTTTACGGCCTGACGGACGGAGGTGTCATGTTCTGCTGGCGAGGTACCGATGGGCAGGAAATGTGGAAGCACCGTTTGACTGGCCCCGTCAGCGCATCACCTGTTCTGGCCGGTGGGAATATCTACTGGGCGAATGAACTCGGCACGCTGTACGTCTTCAAACCGACGCCGGAACGATTTGAACTGGTGGCCCAGAATCAGATCGGAACGGACTCGTTCCCCAGCCCCGCAATTTGCGGTGGACAGATCTTTCTGCGAGTTGGGACTACGAGTCCCGAAGGCCGACGCGAGATGCTGTACTGCTTCTCTCAGTCGAAGTAAATGCGGTAAACCTGAGACGAAACTGAAGTGACGTTACGTGCTGTAGCGATGTCACTTTGGCGGAACCAGCGCGTAGTCGAAGACATTCCCACGCAGAGGGAGCAGCAGCCAGCAGAGAGCCGCCAGAAAATGCAGTATCGCGATCAAAGCCATTACGGCATTCCATGAGTCGTTTCCGCAGATGGTCAGCAGAGTCGGACTGGATTGAATTTGTGACCTCAGTGCCGGAATCAACCAGGGCAGCATCCCTGCACCAAAGTTTCCAATCATGTTCATCGTTGCAAAGACAGATCCGACATGCTGTCCGCCCATATCCATGGTGACGGCGTAGGCTCCCGGGCCCGCCAGCGCGGCACAATAGATCCCTGCGCTGATGACCATCACGGCACTGGTTGCATCGTCCACGAAATAGGCGGCTGCGATCAGGGTTGTCGACAGCGTCAGGCTGACGGCGGCAAGCCCCTTGCGTGACTTGCCTGCTCCCCCGGTATTGCGAGAAATGAAGTCGGCCAGTGCTCCACCTGTCAGGCAGGCAATGGCAATGGACAAGTGAGGCAGGATCGACAGGAAGCCCGACTTCACAACGGTGATATTCCGTGACTCCTGAAGGAACGTTGGAAACCAACTGATGAAGAAGGCCTGTGCCGCAGCACGGCAGAATTGCTGGCCGCAGATCATCCACATCGGCCAACTGGTCAATAGCGATGCCCACGGGGTGGCAACATCAGTCGCAGGTTTCGCTGCCAGATTGTTTCCTTCGTTGATCTGGTTGAGTTCTGCAGTATCAAGGCCCGGCTGATTCTCTGGCCGGTCTCGAAACCAGTTCCGGAACAGGGTTGCCCACAATAAGCCCGGAATTGCGTACATCAGAAAAACAGTCTGCCAGCGAAACTGGATAACCAGTATCCCCGTTATCCCGGCACTGATCGCCGCCCCCAGCGACATCGAAGCTGTCAGCACACCGCTGGCGGAAGCTCGTTCTGTTTTGGGGAACCAGACAGAAATCGTTTTCGCGGCAACCGGGAAAGCTCCTGCCTGAGCCAATCCCGTGACCATCCAGATCGTCAGCAGCAGCGGAAACCAGTTCGTATTCCCAAAGAGTGCGATTGCGATCGACCATGCGGCGGCGAAGAGTGGTAGGCTGATCCGTGCTCCCAGCATTTCGCCAAATCGCGATGATGGAATCTGTGCCAGAGCATAGGTCCAGAAGAACGCTGGCCCCAGAATAAAACCGAGTTGGGCTTCGGTCAGTTGAAGGTCTTCGCGAATGGTTTTCTGAACAACGGAAATACTGTTGCGGCAGAGATAAGCCAGCGCTGCCATGACAGCGAGCCAGCCGAGAACATTCCAGCGGACATGCGACGCAGTTTCAGTTCGCTCCGCTACGTCCTCTGACATTCCGTTCTCCACAACTGATCGAACACTTCAACGAAACCGTTGCAACAGATCAGGGTTTTTTGTAAACGACCCCTTCTTTCATCACGAAAACCACGTCTTTCATCAACTTGATGTCTTCGAGTGGATTTCCTTTGACGGCGACGATGTCGGCAACCTTCTGCTCTTCGAGGGTCCCCAATCGCTGCTCGATCTTGAGCAATCGGGCTGCTTCCAAGGTTGCAGACTGAATAGCCTTCATGGGCGGCATACCGCCAGCGACCATCAGTTCAAACTCGTGAGCGTTCTGACCGTGTGGAGAGACGCCTGAGTCGGTACCGAACGCAATTTTGACACCTGCTTTGTGAGCCCGGACGAACGTATCCTTGATGGCAGGTCCAATCGCCGCTGCCTTCGGTCGAACGATTTCCGGGAAATAGCCAGGTTCTTTCGACTTCTCGGCGACCCATTCCCCCGCCATGTTGGTTGGAACCCAATACGTTCCCGACGCTTTCATGAGCTGAATCACTTCATCGGTCATAAACGTTCCGTGTTCAATCGAATCGACACCTGCAACAACAGCGCGACGAATGCCTTCGGTCCCATGTGCATGGACGGCAACAGTCATGTTGTAATCACGAGCCGTTGTGACGATGGCCTTCAGTTCCTCATCCGTGAACTGCGGATTCTGACCACTGGCCGCCATGCTGAGGACTCCGCCAGTGGCCGTCAGTTTGATCAGGTCCGCGCCGTCCTTGTACCGTTGTCGCACCGCTTTGCGGGCGTCGTCGGGGCCATTAATGACCCCCTCGAGCGGCCCTGCATCACGTCGATAGTCGCCGCGAAGAGCATTCGTCGGGTCCGCGTGTCCCCCGGTCGTCGCGAGCGACTTTCCTGAGGTGAAGATTCGAGGCCCCGGGGCCCAACCCTGGTCAATCGCCTTGCGAAGCGCGACCGAATTCACGCCGTTGTCGCCCAGATCGCGAACCGTCGTGAATCCGGCAAGAAGAGTCACTCGTGCGTAAACAGTGGATCTCAAGGCATAGTCTGCCTGATCCATGAAGAATCGTTCGGTGTATGAATCCTTGGAATGCTGCGACTGCAGATGCGTATGCATGTCCATCAGACCGGGCATGACAGTGTGCTCAGTCAAGTTGAGCAGTGTGTCGCCAGGTTTGGGTTCAACGTAGCCGCGAGCGATGCTGGTGATTTTACCCTCGTCAATGACGATGGTGACCTGCATCAATGGCTCGTCGCTGTGTCCATCGATCATTCTTCCTGCATGAATGACGGTCGCGCTGTTTCCGATCGATGTCCACGAAAGAATTAACGCAGATACCAGCCAAACCAATCGAGTCTGATGCATCGTGTGCCCTGTTGAATGAGCTGAAAATGCGTTTGGGGTCGGATACTTGGCTATTTCTTGTCGGGCTTGGGATTGTTGAGTGCGTTGATTCGTGCAAACGCATCTTCAGCCGTGGTGTCGCCCGCTTGCGGAACGTACGGCTTGGCGATCGGATTCATTTCTGCGGGCTCTTCCGGCGGCTTCGTCTTGCCAACGCGTCGGAATGGATCCCCCATCAGAAACATCACGGCTGCAAACAGAAGGATCGCTGAAATCCCGCCAATGATGAGATTCTGATTCGTTTTTGAGATCTGCTTTGGCGGCTGAACTGCTCCTCGAGCAACGGGCTCAGGAAGGCTTTGTGCAAACGACATCTCCGCCTGCCCCGGAGGGGGTGGAGGAGCCATGAAGCTTGGTATCGGCCCATCCATCGCGTGGACGGGGGGAAGAACCACACCGGCGAACGGTTCTGAAGGCAGATAATGCTCTGTGGGTGGCGGGCCAGCCACTTGCGGGAAAAACTGCCCTGCGGCAGCCGGCGCTGTCTGGTCTGGAGCGACAGGTGCCATCAATTGGCCAAGCGCGCCGGGTACGACGGTTGGAACCGGCACCGGAGCATAGGCCACAACCGGGGCGGCAGGCATCACCGGAGCCGCAGCAACTGGGGCAGCAACGGGCTGTACAGGCATTGGCACAGCCGCAACGGGGACCGCGTCAGCAATCGGGGCTACTACCGCTGGCGCAACGGCTGATGGAATAGAGACTGATACAACCGGAACCGAACTCGCCAGGACTTCTTCGGGAGCCGCCCCAAATTTCCAGGTTGTCGCCGGAGGAGCAACCGCTTCGGCAACACTGGGGGCTTGAGGAATCGGCGTTTGAGCGACTGGTGCTTGCGGGGCTGATTCAGGTGTCGGTTGGGGAACCTCCGCCACGGCAACAGGCTGCACCGGGGCCGCAGGAATCGTGACAGCGGGAGCGGGCGGAATTGCAACGACCGGGACCGGAACCGCGGCAGCAGCGCTGACAGGAAGCGGAGCTACAAACACTTGCTGGCACGTTGGGCAGCAGATTGCCTGACCGAGGAGCGACGCATCAGCGAGGTTCCCTTTGGCGTGACAGTGGGGGCATTCAATCGGATACGATTCAACCATAACCTCAAACCTCGGGCAGCATGGCTAGGGTGCAAGCGGTCTGGAGCGGCGACCGGAAATCGAGCAGGATCACACGCAGGAACATCTTTATGCTATCCGTCTCGGGTATCAGTTACTAGCGCGTGAATCTTCCATTTTCACGGCAACGGATGCAGTCGTTAAACGGTGGTGACGCGGTGAATCGAGCGCGTGCATCTCGTTTTTGGGGTGTGACGGTTTTGGAGTCCGCGACAAGGCCGTGTCTTCGGTCGAGGAGCGATGCGAATCGCCAATCCATCCCCGTGCAAATCGCGCCGCACAACGAAATTCCGCCGAAAACGCACGGCCTTGTCGCGGACTCCAAAACCGTGGCATCCCGCATCAACCGTCAGCCGCCCGAGAATCTTGCCCTGACGACGCTCAAAGATTCCTCGGAAGGATTTCCGTTTCTTCTCCAGTCTGCCCAGTCCGAAGGCTGACATCACGACGTGCATCGGACTATAATTTTCGGAATGCCGTCGTCCGAAATTCGGGACCTGTCGGCCCAAATGAACAGCATTGCTTCACACTGAAGGCCGTATGGATACACCTGTCACAGACCAGTCTTACGTCGTTCGCTACGGAGTGTCGCGGATTGTCGGAGAATTCTCGGCGAGGGGAATGGGTCCCCTGGCACGCGGAGCTACCGTTATCATTCGCAGCGATCGAGGCCACGAATGGGGAACCGTGCTCTCCACGGCGACGGAACAGTCGCGGACCTACCTGGGGACTTCCGAAGAGCATGGTCGCATTATTCGCCTGACGAATGCTCAGGATGAAATGGAACACGACCAGTGCATTGCATTCGAGAAAGACGCGTTCATCGGTGGGCAGAACGCGATTCGCGAACGCAACCTGCAGATGCAACTGATCGACATCGAACGCGTTTTCGGTGGAGAGCGGTTGATATTCTATTACCTCGCCGAAGATCGCGTCGACTTCCGCGAACTGGTCAAGGCACTCGCCAAGCAATTCCAGACCCGCATTGAGATGCGACAGATTGGAATTCGAGACGAAGCGAAGCTGCTGGCAGACTACGGCGATTGCGGGCAGCCTGTTTGCTGCAACACCTTCCTGCGAGAAATGCCGCCGGTCTCGATGAAGATGGCGAAGCTGCAAAAGGCGACGTTAGATCCTTCGAAAATCTCGGGACGCTGCGGACGACTGAAATGCTGCCTGCGTTATGAATACGACACGTACGAGGACCACCGGCGCGAACTTCCGCCAGTGGGGGCGACCGTTGTCACAAAAATCGGGACCGGACGGATCATTGGTCAGGAACTGCTGGCTCGCAAACTGATGATCGCCTACGAAGGTCAGCGGATGGTGATGACTGACGAAAAGGATATTTTAACGGTTGTCAGCAACAAGTCTGGCAAGGCGCCGCCACAGTCGGCCGCTGATCGAGATGATGCAGATTCCTCAGACTCGCCCCGCCGGGAACACCGATCTCAGGGCGAGCCCCGAAACGAGGACCGGCCGCGTGGCGATTCCAATCGTCGAGGCGGACGCGGTCCACGCTCGGGCCCTCCGCGCTCCGAGGGCTCTGGCGATTCTCGAGAAATGCCCAATCCAGACCGACCCTCCTGATTTCCGTATCATCCAGCGCAGATACCACATCACATCTGTCTGGAGCCTGCAATTACGGCCGAGTTCAAATTCGAGCGACGATTCGAAAGTACTGACACGATGAAAATGATCCACTTCCGGATGCTTTGCCTGTGTGTAGTGGCGATTGCCGTTCCGAATATCGTTTGTGCTGACGAAACCTCGTTATCTCAGTACTACGGGTTTCGTCCGATCGAAGTCTTCAAGCTTTCCGAGCGTTCCAGCAATATGCTGTCTGGCGACCTGAATCACGATGGTCTGGCTGACCTGGTGCTTGTGGACAACAGCAAAAGTCGCCTCGACCTGCTGATTCAGCGAAAGGAAGCAGCGAAGGTTACCGAAAAGCCAATCGGTCGAAGCGACGTGAATTCGGTCGAAGACCATTGGCGATTCGAACACCGCAAGCTTCCCGTTGATCGAGAAGTCTCAGCAGTGGCGCTGGGTGACTTCAACGGAGATGGTCGGACAGACATTGCGTACTTTGGAAATCCCGATCAACTCGTCATTCGCTTTCAACCGGAAAAAGGGGAATGGACTGAAAAGACTCAGCAACGAGTCCCCGATGTCGCTCCCACCCCATGGTTCCTGACTGCCGGAGACTTGGATAGCAACGGCCTGGACGATCTGGTCATTCTTGGGAAGCACGAAACGATTGTCTTCTATCAGCAGGTGAAGGGAACGCTGGCTCTTCCCAAAAAGCTGATGAACACGTCCGACAAACTCGGTCTCGCACAAATCGCAGACCTGGATGGCGACGGGAAAAATGACCTGTGCTACCTGGCGGGGGAAGGCCTGACCCGTGCTCTCGGTGCCAGACTTCAATTGGCGGATGGTCAACTGGGGCCGGAATACATCTTTGATCTGGAGCGGCCACGATCAGTGACACTGCGTGATGTCGATGGGAAGCCCGGTCAGGAAATCCTGACGATCGATTCGCGGACCGGTCGCATCAAGATGCTGCGCGTAGAACGACGCAAACCTGAAGCGAATGATCTTCCAGAACGTCTGATTCAATTTGGATTTGGAAAGCAGGGATCTGGACGCGAACGAGATCTCTCGATTGGTGATCTGGATGGCGATGGATTGAACGACGTCATTGTCACCGATCCCGATGCTTCGCGAGTTCTCGTTTTCCGCCAGCGTCAAGGGAGTGGTCTCGATTTGGGGACTCCATATCCTGGGCTCAACGGCGCCGATCAGATCCGTGCTGCAGATCTGGATGGCGACGGGAAAGCCGCAATCGTTGTCCATAGCGGACCCGAGAAAACCCTGGGCCTCAGCCGATTCGCAGACGGCAAACTGGTATTTCCCGAGTCTCTTCCGGTTGAAGGGGACACCAACGGATTGGAATTAACCGATCTCGATGGAGATGGCCGACCTGAAATTGTCTTCATCGCGAAAGTCAAAAAGGATCGTTCGTCGGAATACTCGCTGCAGGCCCTGAAGAAGACGGGAAAGGACTGGCTCCCATATCAGTTTGGCGGCAAGCCGTCTGTAGTCCTCGATCTGAAGGGGACTCCCGATCTGTTGATGAAACTCGACATCACGGGTGACAAGCGTCCCGAGTTCCTGATCTTTCAGGGAACGTCAAAACCGCCACAGCTTTTCGGTCTGAATGCCGAGGGGGTAGCCGTTGAAATTGTCACCACGGGCAATCTGGGACTCGGCGCTGTTTCTCCCGGTGCAGTCAATTTTGCAAAGCTTGGTGACAAGGCGGGATTGCTGGTGGCTCAAGAGAATTTCGCACGCCATATGCTGCTCGGCCCCAGCAATCGCTGGCAGGTTGACGAACAGTTCAATTCTGGAGAATCAAACTCCAAGATCGTTGGAGCAACACTGATTGAGCTTGATGGAAAGCCTGGGGCTGAAATTGCCCTCGTCGATGCAGGGGTCAAGAAACTGCGAGTCCTCAGCAAAGGTGACACGGGTTATGTTCAGTGGAAAGAGATTGATATTGGCGAGTTCTCATTCAAGTCTCTGCGAGTGGCGGATTTGAATGGTGACAAGCGAGAAGATTTGCTGCTGTTCGGCAGCGACAAGCTGGCCGTGTTGTATGCAGGTGCATCGGCTCCCGCCGTTAAGGAACTGGCCTCATTCGAAAGTCAGCTCGACAAGGTTTATCCGACAGACATCATCGCCGGAGATCTGAATGGGGATGGCAAAGTCGACCTGGCCATGACAGATTCGCGATCACATTTCGTGGAAATCCTTCAGTACCGACCTGATTCAGGTCTGAAGCACGCCTTGTTTTTCCGGATCTTCGAACAGAAGAGTTTTCGAAATGAAGATGAAGGCGGGGGAACCGATCCGCGAGAAGGAATCGCCGTCGACGTGACAGGTGACGGATTGCAGGATCTGCTGCTGCTGACTCATGATCGCCTGATTCTTTATCCACAGGATGACGGGAAGAAGTAGGGATTTGAGAGTGATCACTCGATCGCTATCATGCCGTTCCTGATTCTACGGCGTACTGACCGATCAACTTGAACTGACATTGTCTGGAGGAATCTTTCAATGGACTTTTCGCGGCCCGATCTGACAGGGCCGAGGCCCGCACCGTTCCAGGCTCCCCAAGGTGACCTGGCCATTCTTGCGGGAAATGCCAATCCCCTGCTGGCACAAAACATCGCCAATATCCTGGGGGTCGCCCTGACTCCAGCACGGGCACATGTCTTCAGCGAAGGGAATGTCTTCGTCCGTATCAAGGAAAACGTGCGAGGCAAAGATGTGTTTGTCATTCAGGGGTGCCACTACCCCGTGAATGACAATTTCATGGAGTTGCTGTTCTGGATCGACGCTGCTCGCCGAGCGAGTGCCCAGAACGTGACTGCTGTGATTCCGTTCTTCAGCTATGCGCAGGGGGACAAGAAAGACGAACCGCGTGTGTCGATCAGAGCCCGCGTCTGTGCCGATGCGATTGAAGCGGCGGGAGCGGATCGGGTGCTGACGATGGATTTGCACAGTCCGCAGATCCAGGGCTTCTTTCGGATTCCCGTCGATCACCTGTACGGACGGATTGTGCTGGTCGAGCACTTCAAGAAACTGGGGGTCCCCGATGTCGTGGTCTGCAGTCCCGATGTCGGCTTTGCAAAAGGAGCAGCAGCCTATGCGGGGCTGCTGAATGCTCCGGTTGTGATCGGGAACAAGCACCGGGCGGATCACACGGAAACCGTGCAGATTCTTGAAGTCATCGGTGACGTTCAGAACAAGAATATCTTCCTGGTTGATGACCTGACGATCACCGGAAATTCGCTGGTCGAAATGGCTCGCACGCTGAAATCACGCGGGGCTCGCGATATCTATGTCGCGGTGACTCACGGAGTTCTGTCAAAGGGGGCGGCGGCTCGAATCGCCAGCAGCGATATCAAGAAGATGTTCATCACCGACACCATCGAGAACTCGTTCGATCCGCTTCCGCACAATGTGGAAGTTGTTTCGGTCGCACACCTGATGGCAGCGGCGATTCGTTCGATCCACGACCGGACAAGCATCAGCATGCTCTTTCCTGACAAACCTTGAATCGTGAAACGTCCCGATCGGACGGGGACTGATTCAAATTGGTGTCGTGATATCGGCGTCTTTGACAGCGTCGCGTCCGAACGGAATACTAGTGCGGTCGCACATCCGAGTCGCGTCGGAACATGGATTAGACGATGCAGTTTGATGCCGGCGGGACGCCACACTAAAACTGGAATCGCTCTAACTGACAATCACCCCCACGGACGTTCCGCAGCAGGAACATTTCGATGGGACCTCGAAACCTTGAAAGCGAAAAAGATTCATGACCGATCCTCATGAGATGACCCGGAAACTGCAAAAAGATAACGGCTCCAAGATTGTGCTCGTTGTTGGCGACGGACTGGGAGGCCTGCCTCTCGAACCCGGTGGCAAGACAGAACTTGAAACGGCGAACACTCCGAATCTTGACGCCCTCGCCCGTAGAGGAACATTGGGACTGAGTACCCCCGTGCTGCCGGGAATCGCTCCCGGAAGTGGCCCTGGTCACCTGGGTCTGTTTGGCTACGATCCCGTAAAATATCAGATTGGTCGAGGTGTTCTGGAAGCACTCGGGATCGACTTCGAACTCGGTCCGAATGACGTCGCAATCCGCGGGAACTTCTGCACGATCGATGCGGCTGGAAATATTACGGATCGACGGGCTGGTCGTATTCCAACGGAAGTCGGCTCGAAGCTCAGCGAAAAGTTGAATCAAATCAAGGTTCCGGGGGCAGAAGTCTTCGTCCGGGCGGGCGAAGGTTATCGAACCGTGATTATCTTCCGCGGAGAAGGCCTCGGCGGCGATGTGGCTGACACGGATCCACAGAAGACAGGTGTTCCCGCTCTGGATCCGGTCGCTCGCTCAGCGGGTAGCGCCAAGACGGCGGAAGTCGCGAAAGCATTTCTGGCTCAGGCGAAGGAAGTGCTGAAAAATGACGCCCCGGCAAACTTCCTGACGCTTCGCGGAATCGACAAGATGCCGCACATTCCTCCGTTCAAGGAAGTGTATGGCATGCGAGCAGGAGCCATCGCGGTCTATCCTATGTATCGCGGCCTGGCTCGTCTGGTCGGTATGGACATTCTCGATGCCGGACATACACTCGAAGACCAGATGAATCGGCTCGAAGCCGCCTGGAACGATTATGATTTCTTCTTCATCCACTGGAAGTACACCGATTCGTCGGGCGAAGATGGCAATTTCGCATTGAAGGTCCAGCGGACGGAAGAACTCGATGCCGCGATTCCACGCGTGACGAAGCTGAATCCTGATGTCATCGTTGTGACAGGCGATCACAGTACGCCGAGCAAGATGAAGTCACACAGTTGGCACCCGGTTCCCGTCCTGCTGTCGGCGAACAACTGTCGTTTTGATGGCTCGACGAAATTTGGTGAATCGCAGTGCCTGCGAGGTGGACTGGGGCAGTTTGAAGCCAAGCATCTGATGCTGCTGTCGATGGCACACGCAGGTCGCCTGGAAAAGTTCGGGGCATAGCAGTAGCAGCCCGTGGAAAAAGGGGGCAGACCCTTTGGAGTGAATTCTATTTGACTTGGAAATCGCATGCCCGGAGAGGGTCTGCCCCCTTTTTCCACGGGCTGCTAGCACGAGTTCGTCAGTGTCAGAGATCTGGAACCACGAATCACGTCTGTGTGGTTCGTGTGTTCCTCGATCCCGCTTTGACGGCATAATTGCGGCAAAGGGGCTGCGAAACAAATGCGGGTCGGAATCTTTGGTGGCACATTTGATCCGATACATCTCGGCCATCTGATCCTGGCCGAGCAGTGTCGCGAGCAATGCCAACTGGACGAAGTCTGGTTTGTCCCGGCCCTGATTCCTCCCCACAAGCAGAACCATTCCATTTCGACCGCAGCGACGCGGTGTGCGATGATTGAGTTCGCGATTTCCGGAAACCCGTCATTCCGGCTGGAACGTCTTGAACTTGAGCGAACCGGCCCGTCGTACACAGTGACAACGCTGGAGAAGTTGCACGGCGACGACCCTGGTCGCGAACTCTTTTTTCTGCTCGGTGCCGACTCAATCCATGACCTGCCGACCTGGCGTGAACCGAAACGCATTCTGGAACTGGCGACAATTGTCGCTGTCAATCGCGGTCGAGAGACGTTTGATGAGCAGGCTGTTCGTCAGCACCTGACCGCACAACTCGGCGATATCGATCCTCGAATCTGTGTCGTGTCGATGCCTGGGATCGATATCTCAGCCACCGAAATTCGGTCACGGGTCCAGCAAGGCCTCAGCATACGTTATCAGGTTTCGCGAGCGGTTGAAGCTTACATTCTAGAGCATTCTGTCTATCATCAGTGACCGTCTCCATCTGTTCTTACTCAGATCGCTTCACATTCGGTCTCAGGAACGTTGAATGTTCACGGGTGTTACCGCTCTGCTGGCCCGTTCTTTGCGGAGTGACGCGAGGTCGCTGCTCAATCACACATCTCGTGTCGGGTTGATGGTCGCGATCTACATTGCTCTCGTTTGCTCGCTTCAGGTTGCAATACGATTCGGTGCGCCTGGAATGCGTTTCTTCAAAGCCAGCGTTTACCTCAACGTGATCTTCATGTCTTTGCTGGGGATTGGGTTCTTTTCGACAACGATCTCAGAGGAAAAAGAGGAAGAGACGCTCGGGCTGATGACGATGGCAGGCATCAGTCCACTGGGGATTCTGCTGGGAAAGCTCGGTGGGCGGCTGGTTCAGGCAATGCTGCTGATCCTCGTTCAGTATCCGTTCACACTCCTGGCCGTGACGATGGGTGGCGTGACTCATTCGCAGGTGCAAGCGGCATACATCAGTCTGATCGGCTTTACACTGCTGATCGCTGGTGTCGGGGTACTTTGTTCGACGCTGGCATCGAGCAGTCGTGCAGCCGGAACTTCGCTCGTTGTTGTACTGGGGCTTTATATAATCATACCGTTTGTCTGCCAGGCACTTCTGGGCCGGATTGGCCTGCAAAGGTCGATATACGCATTCGTACTGCAAAAAACAGCCATGATGTCCGTATTCTTACAGATCGAAGGAATTCTGACATCGGGCTGGGCAGACTCACTCTGGAGTCTTCAAGTGATAACGAATGCTCTGGCGGGACTGGTCTGTTTCCTGATTGCCTGGGGATGTTTTGGAGTGGCATCAATGTCGTCCTCGCGAGAAGCGAGTTCGACTTCAAACGCCCGTGTCGGAACTGGAAATCGTCGGTCCATTGGACTGCGTCGGGTATGGGGTAATCCCTTCATGTGGAAGGAGTATCACTTCGTCGCCGGGGGGCAACGGATGTGGTACCTGCGTCTCGTCGCTTATGCGGTTCTATTTCCCGTCACGTGGGTCGCATGTTCGCTATGGGGGTTTCGTGGTTGGGGAAGTGACTTCACTCAGCGGATCGGGGCGTACCTGTTCTTTTCACTCTGTGCACTGTCGTGGGAGGCGTCACTTATTGCTGCACGATGTCTACAAGATGAAATCCGTGGTCAGACACTGGCATCGCTCGTCATGCTTCCGCAATCCACAACTCAGATCTTCTATTCGAAACTTTGTGGCGCATTGCTTGGGATTCTCCCCGGGATCGCATTGTTTCTGATCGCCTGTTTCCTTGGGTTCGAGAATGTTTCAGGATTTCTGCGTCCCCGCGATCCGGGTCTGTTTATCCTGGTACACCTGCTGCTGGTTCCTCACCTGTCTGCGGTTTACGCGCTCTGGGTCCGATGGGGAGCCGTTCCTCTTGCCATTGGAACGATGGTCGGATTGTTTGCCATCTGGATCGTGATCGGTGAAATGGTATTTCGTTTTCGAGACGCACAGTTCAATCTGATCGCAGTGTTTCTCGTTTTTGTCTGCGTGGGGTTACACATTTTCGTGAACTCTCAAATCCGATTGATTGCACAACGCGAATAACTCGCTATCAGCCGCGGGCGGCTAGGTTGAACTATTACGTATCGATACCGTGTTCGGACGTTGAACGATGTTGCACGCGTTTGAACCCTCTGCAGATGCGCGCGGGATGGACCGGATTCGACGAAGTCCGGCGCTCTCTGTCTTGATCGCGATTGCACTGGGGATCATTACCGATCGAGTTGGCACGGTTTCATGGTCAACATGGTGGATCGTGACGGCGGTATTAGTTCTTGTCTCGGCCATCACGATCGTTCTTCGCTGGTCATTTATTTCGTCAATCGTGCTGTTAGGGGCATGTTGTTCCCTCGGCGGGTGCTGGCACCACTGGTGCTGGTCTTGTGTCGCTGAAAATCAGATTGCTGCATGGGCCGTGGACCAGGGACGGCTTGTCCGGTTACAGGCTAAGGTCGTGCAGGCACCATTAATTCTGGTTGCCGAGCCTGATGACAGCATGCCGTGGCGGACTCCTGAGCGAACCTTGACTGTGGTGGAATGCCGTTCCGTGGCAGGTGACGACGGCGCAATTCCCGTGACTGGTCGAGTTCGAATGTCCGTTGACGGGAAACTCGAAAGCCTGGCGGTCGGGGATCTGATCGACGTGATCGGGAAGGTCATCCTTCCCAATGAACCCTCCAATCCCGGCGAATTCGATTATCGACAATGGTTACGTGCCCAGGGGATACATGTTTCCCTGTCTGTTGAACATGTGGACGCGATTCAGATACGCGGACGCGAAAGATCCATTGTTGACTGGTTGATTACTGGGCGGGCAGCCATCCGACGGCGTGCCGAAGACCTGATGACTCGCCACCTGTCATCACGAACAGCAGTCGTTGCGCAGTCACTGCTGCTGGGGACTCGTGCCGAATTGGATCGTGATCTCAGGCGGGCTTTTGCAGAAAGCGGGACGCTTCACGTGCTGGCGATCTCGGGGATGAACGTCGGATTGCTTTGGAGTTGGCTCTGGTTCGTCTGCCGCCAGCTTCGAGCATCACCACGGTTTTCGCTGGGGGCTGTGCTCATTCTGCTGCCGACATATGCGTTGATCACGGACGCCAATCCCCCGGTCGTCCGGGCCACGATCGTCGCCGTCGTGCTCGCTGTCGGTCAGATCATTGGCCGTAATATATCGCAATGGAATTCACTCGGACTGGCAGCCATTCTGGTTCTGGCGTGGAATCCCTGTGACCTGTTCAATTCAGGAGCACAACTTTCGTTCGTGGCTGTCTGCTCGATCCTGTTAACCACCAGTTTCTGGAAATCGTTTCGGCAGCCTCTGGAGTCTGACAGCGAACCGATCGGCACGAGGTCACTCTGGCGAGCCTGCTGGAACTGGCTGTTTCGAGCACTCGTGGAGGGATACATCGTCAGCATCGGTGTCTGGGTGATGACGTCTCCATTGATTGCTTCGCAGTTTCATCTGGTCTCACCTGTCGGGTTCGTCTTGAATGTCCTCTTGAGCCCATTGATCACCCTTATGTTCTGGCTTGGATACTCGTTTCTGCTGCTCGGTCTCGTTTCTCCTGAGATCTTCGGATCGCTTGGCGTTCCATTTGATCTGACGCTGCACTGGTTCCTGTCGATTATCCAGGCCGCTACGTTTGGACATACTTACGTGACGGCACCGCCTCAGTGGTGGTTGATCGGCTTTTACGTTCTGACTGTTTCGTTTGCCATCGTCGATCAGTGGCGCGGCCGAATTTTCTGGTCTTCGCGAGCCGCCCTCGTCTGGTCGGTGATCGGTTTGCTGGTGTCGCTGCAACCCCCTCCGGAAAAGGGGCTCCGTTGTAGCGTTCTGTCGGTTGGTCACGGCCTGAGCGTTCTGCTGGAACTCCCGAATGGTCAGACTCTCCTTTATGACGCTGGTGGAATGAGCGGTGGAGTGCGGGTCGCGCGGTCGATTGAATCAGCCATCTGGTCAGCGGGCTACTCACGACTCGACGCGATCATTGTTTCACATGCAGATGCGGATCACTGTAATGCAGTGTCGGAACTGGTAGAAATCCTGCCGACTCGAACTCTGCTGGTACATCGAACATTTCTCGACTGGAACCAGCCGCCGGTGGCTGCGACGATTGAGCGATCTGCGGCAACGGGGGCTTCCATTCAGCTCGTTGCTGCAGAGCAATCGCTGGAACTTGATCCGAGTGTCGAAATCAAGGTTCTTCATCCAGCGGTCGACTTCGTTGGCAAATCTGATAACTCCAACAGCCTGGTGTTGTGCGTGACGTATGCCGGTAAACGCATCGTGCTCACGGGCGACCTGGAAAAAGAGGGACTCGTTCATCTCTTAAAATCAGAGCAACTTCACGCAGATATTCTGTTGTCGCCGCATCATGGAAGTCTGGCTGCAAATCCTAAGGATCTGGCTCGCTGGGCGACGCCGGGCTGGTTGATTGTGAGCTGTCGAGACGATTCGATTCGGGAACGGCTGACCTCGCAATTCGGCTCGGAAACTCAAGTTCTGACAACAGCACGGTTTGGAGCGGTTCAGTGTGAAATCAACCCAGTTGGTGATATCGAAGTCGTGCCGTTTAAGAAATGATGATGGTGAGTCTTAACGTGCTGGCTTGCAAGGAGTTCCTCGTCTTCGAACGTCCTGGCGCTGGCTCGAAAGATTGCGGAAAAGGAAGACGTCGAAGCGAATCACCGATTCGACATCACTTGATGCTCGCATCCGGTGCCATTGATGACTACTATCAATATTTCGTACCGCTCTCGTTCGAGGGCGGAAAGGGATATTTTGTTTGATGACTCTTCCGCACGAGCGACATTTATGACCGATTCGAACGCGCTCCCGTCCCAGCCAACAGCAGATTTCGTTCCGCCACACCCGGGTTCGCAGGTCATGCCTCGCTGGGATGCGGGAGAGCTTCCCGAGGCACCCGTATTCCAGTGGCGGAACTGGACGGCGTTTATCGGTCCAAGCATGGTGATGGCGGCCGCGGCCATCGGGGGTGGTGAATGGCTGACTGGCCCACTCGTCACTGCAAAATACGGTGGGGCACTGCTCTGGTTGTCGACGCTCAGTATTCTCGGTCAGGTTGTCTACAACATCGAAATCAGCCGGTACACGTTGTACACGGGTGAGCCGATTTTTACGGGAAAGTTTCGAACCCTGCCCGGGCCGATGTTCTGGCTGGGGATCTACCTGATCCTGGATTTCGGTTCGCTGCTGCCTTATCTGGCATCAAACGCGGCGATTCCTGCAGCAGCTTTGTATCTGGGACGACTACCCAGCGCCGAGGCCGACTCGTCGTTGCTGGCTGTTCTTTCGTGTGTGCTATTTATCCTCTTGCTGCTTCCACTGACGATCGGCGGCAAGGTCTATAATTCCTTGAAAGCGATCATGACGTTCAAACTGATCGTCGTGATGGGTTTTCTCGTCTTCCTGGCGTTGTTTTATTCGCGACTGGAAACATGGACAGAAATCGGGTCGGGATTCTTCAAATTTGGCAACTTCCCTGTGATTGCCGACGAAGACCTGAACGGTGATGGCAAGCAGAATGATGGGGAAAGCCCTCACAAGCCAAAAGTGGAAAACATTACCGCAAGCTGGGCTCAAGGACGCATGTTTCCACGTCTCGATCTGTCGATGATCGGGATCCTGGTTTCGATGATTGCGATCTCGGGGAATGGTGGATTAACCAACACTCCCATCAGTAATTTTACGCGTGAGCAGGGCTGGGGAATGGGCCGCCACGTCGGGGCGATCCCCAGTATTGTCGGCGGACATGCTATCGAGTTGTCGCATGTCGGCATGGTTTTCCAGGTCACAAAAGAATCGCTGGAACGCTGGAAACGATGGGTCTGGCATATTGAACGGGAACAGATCTGGCTGTGGCTTCCGGCCTGTTTTCTGGGCCTGGCTTTACCGAGTATGCTTTCGGTGCAATTCCTGCCACGCGGGACGGACCTGAAGGATAAGTATCAGGCAGCCGCCATGACGGCTGATGGGGTGGGGGAAGCGGTCGGCGGTAAGGCCGAAACCACGCAGGGATCTGATGGGAAACAACAGGTTCGCCGTTCTCTGTTGAACCACTCGTTCTGGAGCCTGACCTTGTTCTGTGGTTTTCTGGTCCTGGCGACCAGCATGGCCTCCACGGCCGACGGTGTCTTGCGACGATGGGTCGATGTCTGCTGGACAGCATTACCGTTCCTGCGATCATGGGATACAAAGCACATCGGCAAGCTCTATTTCGGTGTGCTGTGCATCTATGCCGGGCTTGGACTGGTCATGCTTTCGTTTGTTAAGGGAGACGTCTTGCTGATTTTCTCTGGCATGATCTACAACTATGCTCTGGGATTCAGCAGTTTGCACGTGGCTGTCATCAATACGGTTTTGTTGCCTCCAGCGCTACGTCCCAGCATTCTGCGACGAGCGATGCTGGTTCTGGGGGGAGTCTTTTTCCTGACGGCAGCAGTGGTTTCGTCGTATGTTGAGATTCCAAAGCTGCGTGCAGCTCTCAGTGCTCCGCCTGCCAAGGTAAAGGTCGAAGAGAAGGCACAGGATGCCAAGGCAATGCCTGTTGAGGATAAACAGGCCGCCCCCAAAGGCTGATATCGTCAATTTCTGTAAAAGCAGGAATTCAGCGGCATATTCCCAATTGTTTTCAAGGAAGAAACGTGAACGAGTTTTCAATGTTCTGGTCGATTCTGGCTGCTGCGGATGCCGAACAAGGCTTCAGCCTGCTGGAACTGCTCCGATGGGGATTCGATCTGCTGCTTCATCTGGATGACGAACTGAAGAAGATCGTCGCCCAGTATGGTGTGTGGGCACATCTGATTCTGTTTGGAGTCATCTTCTGCGAAACCGGTCTCGTCGTGACTCCGTTTCTGCCGGGTGATTCACTGTTGTTTGCAGCAGGAGCGTTTGCGGCCGACGGCTCGCTGCGCATCGAATGGCTCTTGCCTCTGCTGATTGTCGCTGCCATCGCTGGCGACACCGTCAATTATTGGATGGGTCACTGGTTCGGTGAACATGCTTTCAGCGGCAAGATCCCGTTTCTGAAGAAGGATCACCTCGAAAAGACGCATCGCTTCTTCGAAAAATATGGGGGCAAAACGATCATCCTGGCTCGCTTCGTCCCGATCATCCGGACCTTTGCACCGTTTGTGGCAGGGATGGGTTCGATGAACTATCGCCTGTTTCTCGTCTACAACGTGGTCGGCGGTATCGCCTGGGTGCTGATCTTCGTTCCGCTCGGCTACTGGTTTGGAACCTGGCCGATTGTCCAGAAGAACTTTGAACTGGTCATGGTTGCAATTGTCGGACTGTCACTGCTGCCGCCGGCCTGGGAATTGGCCCACCACTGGTGGACTCACCGAAAGCAGAAACC
>CAXBSB010000002.1:0-73183 GCA_963977965.1 uncultured Schlesneria sp. | reverse complement strand
CGAGATTCTGCCGGAGTTTTGAGTCGCAAATTATTTATAAATAATAGATTACGATGCGTGTGCCAAAATGGCGTTGCATTGACTTGCAGTTGCTCAGCACCAATAAATGCCAAATTGGCGTTTTTCTGAGATCCTGATAGCTGGCAAGTGTTGTCGGTGCCATTATGGCATTGCTCGCAAACGGAAATTTCAAATTAGTCAAAATGGGAGGCTGGGGTACCACTTCGTGAATCTCTTCATCTGCTGCGGCTGGATCTCCGATCTGTTCCCCATCAGGGATGAAATCGATGACAACGAGACAGTACAGGGAGAGTGCTGCCGGGGTCATCTCATCACTTCTACCACCGAAGCGCTCCCCAAGATCGTCTCCGAGCCATGTCGATTCAGTTTGCAGGCTCTAAATCTTCTGATGATCGCCGTCGGCGCAGACTGCTCGTCAATACAGACGATCAGGCTGCCGACGAAGCGACCGGGGATGAAGGACTGTACGGAGCTGGCGTCACGTCCGAACTCGTTGCATCGTCGGCTGCTGCCCCGTGGGTTCCGGTTTACGAATGGCGAATCTGGACTTACGCTTCGCTCATTCTGCTGGCGCTCTCGGGAGCCGCGTTCGCGCTTTCGATGCCGATGGCATTTCGACCGGAACTGGCCCCATTGACTCAGCACCTGCTGCAGGGTGACCGGCCAGTCCTCGCTGTGGTCATCCAGACGACATTCTGTTTTCTGGCTGCACAGCTCGCCATCCTGATCGGCTGGTATCGTGCCCAATGCAAGCTGGACTTCCGGGGCTATTACCGAGTCTGGCCATGGGTCGCAGCCGTTTTGGGAATGACGGCCCTTTGTTCCGCGACAGATATTCATGGCCAGTTTGGACTGATCGTTGAGAATACAGGCCTGGTGGAATGGCGACCGCGAGTCATCTCGTGGCTGCTTCCGGCCAGTTTGGTCGCGTTGCCGATTGTCGTGCTTCTTGATCGCGACGTTCGTCGCAGCCGCTCCAGTCTGTACACGCTTCGATTCACGTGGCTGCTGGCGCTCGGATCAGCCTGGCTGGAACTGTTTGCCGCAGATCTGACGATGTATCCGTGGATTACGCCAACTCGGATCATCGTTCCCATGTTTGCCATGGCATCGTTATTTGTCGGATTCTGGTTCCATTCGCGAACTGTGGCCTACATCTGCCCCGATCCGCCGGAAGTGGGGGAAGTCACCGCGAAAGCTCAGCTTCTGTCAGTCTGGAACTGGTTGGGGAGCTGGTTTACCCGTAAGTCTGTGGAAACGCCTGTTGAAGTGGAAACTAAGCCGAAACGAGGTCGAAAGAAAGCCGCAGAAGCGACTGAGGAAGAGGAAGAAGCCCCTAAAAAGAAACGCAGGGCCCCCGCGAAAAGAGCCCCAGCAAAGCCTCGTACGCGTACCAAGGCTGTCGAAGTAGAAGCCGAAGAGGAGGAAGTCGAGGAGGAAGAACAGGAAACTGGGTACCAGGAATCCTCGTACGAGGAGGCATCAGATTCGTCTGAAGGCTACGAATCGGAGTCGTCTGACGAGGAAACCGAATCGGCTGCAAATCAGTGGGAAGAGGAAGAAACCGAGCCCGAACCTGTACCAACTCCGAAGTCGAATCGCTTCAGTCGGGATTCTAACCCTGCTCATCAATCCGCCTCAGCCGGGAAATCGGCGAATTCTGACTGGGAGGAATCAGAACAGGCCTCTGATGATTCGGAGGAAGACGAGGATTCCGAAGACGCCATTCTGCGTCGCGACTCCGGGATGACAGCCGATCAGATGAAGGGGCTCACCAAGCGGCAGAAGCGTGAATTGCGGAAACAGCAACGGACTCAACGCCGTTAGTGCGGGTTGCACTTCCGTGTCGCGTGCAAACATGGGTTAGACGCTACCGATTGAAACCCGCGGGACGTCACGCTCAATCTGGATGCGATCTCGCTGTTTGACGCGCAACCGCATGCTGCTACACTCCACTCGTTGACGATCTCCGATGAACCGTTCTTGGGAAAGCCCATCTTCGGCAGACTCGGTATTCGTGTTGTCTCATTTTGTACCGGCGTGTCTTTCGCAGGACCGCCCCGCCCTCTGGAGCCGTTCGAATGACTCACGCCTGGCACGATGTCACACCTGGGGAACAACTTCCGTCCGAGTTCACGACGGTGATCGAAATTCCCCGTGGATCCAGCGTCAAGTACGAGTTGGACAAGGAAACGGGGCTGCTGCGTCTGGATCGAATTCTGCACTCTGCAGTCTACTACCCCGCAAATTACGGGTTTATTCCCCAGACGCTAGCGGAAGATGACGACCCCATGGATGTGCTGGTTCTTTGCCAGGAGGCGGTCGATCCGCTGACCCTGCTCGAAGCACGGGCGATTGGACTGATGACGATGGTGGACTGCGGAAAGCGCGATCACAAGATCCTGGCCGTTGCCATTCACGATCCCGAATTCAATTCATTCCACGAGGCTGATGAACTGCCGCCACATAAGCTGGCCATGATCCGTCGCTTCTTTCAGGACTACAAGACGCTGGAAGGCAAGGCAGTCGAAGTCGACGAACTGACGTCTGCCAAGACAGCGTTCCCGATTATTCTGGAATCGCTCGAACGATACAGCCTGTCCCGTCGCCGCGGGTTTCGTTAATCCACGATTTTCTTGCAGTTGATACACAATCTTTCTTGCAATTGATGTACAATCAATCGCGCGAGTCCCGACGGGCGCTCGCCACGCCGTGGACGATGCGCCTGATGAGATCGGGCCTTGCTGATGCTACGAAACTGCAAATTCGATACGACGAGTTTCCTGAGGTGACTTCATGGGCTGGCCAGTCCAATTGCTGACGATCTACTGCATCCTGATTGCCATGTCGGCGTTCTTTGGCGGTATTCTGCCCTCAATGTTGAATCTGACACATCGTCGCATGCAATACCTCGTCAGCCTGATCGGCGGCCTGATGCTGGGTGTCGGACTCTTCCATCAACTGCCGCATGCTGTCGGGGCAATGTCAGGGCATGGTCACAGTGCGGCTTTCGCACTCGACTGGTGCATGGGCTGGCTGATCATTGGACTGCTCACGACTTTCTTCATGCTGCGGATTTTCCATTTCCATCACCATGAAGCTGTCGTCTCAGACGACGACAAAGATCATCTTTGTGGTCACGACCATGCTCATGAGCACGACCACGACTGTGTCGGAAAGCATGATCATGATCACGATGCGGGTGGACATCAGCACAGTCATTTTCCAGCTCAAGGGGCCAGTTGGATCGGGATTTTTGTCGGGCTTGCCATCCATTCATTGATCGACGGTGGAGCTCTGGCTGCTCATCTGACGGCCGATGCGATGCATAGCAGTGACTCAGGAGAAAGCCTGCACTGGCTGCTGGGGCTGGGGACGTTTCTGGGGATCGTCCTTCACAAACCACTCGATTCATTGTCGATCACGACGGTAATGACAGCGGGGGGCTGGTCTGCAAAATCGAAGAATCTGGTGAATATCGGATACGCGATGATGTGCCCGCTGGGTGCTGCGGTATTTTACATGGGAATCAAGACCCTGCCCTTTCAGGATATTCTGCTCGCCTCAGCCCTCGCATTTTCATCCGGAGTCTTTCTCTGCATCTCACTGAGCGATCTGCTGCCGGAAGTGCAGTTTCACTCGCATGACCGCCTGCGCTTGTCCCTGGCGCTGGTCGCCGGCGTGCTGATCGCCTGGCTGATCGGCTTCGCTGAGCATGGTCATCTGCATGGCCATCAGGGAGGAGCACCTCATTCGCACCACGCGGATGATCATGGTCACAAGCACTGAAATGCTGGTTAATTAACAGTTCGTGGCGAATGGAGTCCGACCGGTCAGACCCTTTGGAGGGGATTCGATCTGACTTGGAAATCGCATGCCCGGAGAGGGGCTGCCCCGTATTGCCACGGTCTGTCAGGTGAAAAACGGGGAGAAGATCAGTGAGGCAGCGCTGATCGTCGCCAGCCAGAGCACAATCGATTGAAACACCTTCTGCGGAACCCATTCCAATAATCGCTTGCCCGACCAAAGCCCTGCAAGGACTGCAGGCACCAGGCACAAATTCAGCGAAAGCGATCCGACGTTGATCAGGCCCAGGTGAACACTGAACGGGACCTTGAAGATGTTCACGAACAGGAACAACCACGCCATCGTATGAACGAACTGCTGCTTGGGAAGTGACAGAATAATCAGGTAGGTTGACGCGATTGGCCCCGCCGCATTCGCAACCATAGTTGCCGTTCCTGTCAGCACCCCCGAAAACCATGCGAAAGCCCTCGAGTGTGGTAGCGCCGCATCAAACCCGGGAAACTTTTGCCGAACAATCTGCAGCGTCAGCATGACCAGCACCATTCCACCGATGATCGGTCGAAAGGCTATGTCGGGGATCACCATGAGTAATCCCCAACCTGCAATGATTCCCATGACGATCGGCCAGGCCAAACGGCGGATCTGCGGCCACTGCACATGTTCGCGGAATGAAAACGCTGCTATCAGGTCTGCGAAAATCAGGAGCGGTAAGACAATGCCGCTGCTCTGCTTTCCTGAAACTGCAGCAGCCATGAAAGTCACACCCAGTAGACCAACTCCTGCGAGTCCCGCTTTGGATACGCCCGCACAAAACGCTGCGGTGCAGGCAAGGATCCACTGCAGCAAGGTAAATTCGGGCATGTCAGGTTTTCGTGTGGCCGAGCCACGCTGGATGAATTGGGAAGCGAACTATTTCAGGTGCTTTGCGATCAACCCGTTCCAGATCTGATATCCCGCTTCGTTCATGTGCAACATATCTTTGATGAACAGATCTTCACGAGGAAGACCGTCCTCATTCAGCATCGCTGGCCAGACATCGACAAACGTCTGATTCGGCCCCGAGGTCGTTTCTTCTTTCAGCAGGCGATTTGCCTCCAGAGCCTTCTCGCGAAACTTCCAGCGGCTCGGACTGGGCTTGATCGAAATCAATACGAGTTTTGTCTCGGGCAGTTGCGCGTGCAGTTTCTCACGAAACGTCTTGTAAGCATCTCGGACCGCTTCAGGAGTCTTTCCAGATGCGATGTCGTTATCACCGGAATAGAGAACGACGACATTTGGCTTGCGGGGAATCACAATCCGCTCGACGTACTTCGCAGCGTCACCCATCTGTGAACCGCCAAATCCGCGATTGATACAGACATGGTCGGGAAATCCCGGATTCAACTTCCACATGCGAACACTGGAACTGCCCACAAACAGATTGGCACCTGTCGGCGGGGGTTGTTCCCGATCCATTTCTTCGAACTTACGAATCGTCACTTCCCACGGGTCAGCAGGGGGCTTGGGATCGTCAGCGAGCAAGCCATGTGCGAGATTCAGTAATAGAAACCCTGTAATCGTTCCGCGGCAGATTCTCATGATGTTCAAATTCCTGACACGAATCGGTCGCCGAAACGACTCTTCCCCGTTCTAATGCATGGACGCGGTCCGCGATTCTAGGACGCGCCATCAGGCAATTCAATCAGCACGAATGCCTCTGCGAGCGGACCCAGACTCCCTGACGAGGGCCAGACGTATGACTTTACCACCAGAACAGGATGATTCGAGTCCCACTGATCGAACGCAACCCTGTTCGAACTGTCACCGGCCCTTTCCGTGTGAAATCTCGCAGGGAAAGAGTCACTGCTGGTGTATGAATCTGCCTGCAATTCTTCCCGTTCAAGCACAGGGGAGCTGCCTTTGTGAAGAGTGTCTGCGGCGTGTGATTGACGAACGGCAGCAGATCTCGGCCAACCAATAAGATTGCGGACTCGCATCGAATTTCAGTCTGGAGTCCCGCGGGTATCGTACTGCCCATTCAAATCCATGTATCGACGCGAAACGGAAGTGCGACCCCCACTATTTCGGCGGAAATTGCTTCACGAATTCAACGGCGCGGTGCAGCCATTCATTCAAATCACGGTCTTCGATGATTCCGGCGGGTTCAACAAGGATCCAGCCTTTCATCGGTCTGCCCGTGACGTCGAATTCACGAACATGCGGTTCGTAAAGTGCCGCTACTCCTTCGACAGGATCAAGGCGGACGATGAGGGCGTCCTTCCAGATGCCAACACACATATTGCCGTTCAACAGGAATCCGACACCACCGAACATCTTTTTCTCGGTGATGCCAGCCGTCCGGGCAAACCCGTCACGAATCCGTCCCGCAAGTGATTCATCGAAAGCCATCTGTTTTCGGGCTCATGGGATGACAAATTCGACCGACCCTGATCGTTTGCGGCCTATTCACCGTGATGCTTCTTGACCAGGCGGCCGTGAATGACCAGTGCCAGCAGCAGGACAATTCCAAGCAGGAATGGTCGAAGCAGATCGAATTGCGTGACCCAGCTCTGCTGCAACCAGGACTGGGGCAGCGACGAATTCTTGATGATTCGTTCGGGATTGACCGCATCCAGCCCAACTCGCAAAACGGTAAATGTCAGCACTCCCACCAGCGTTCGGCCAACCCCTCCTTCACCACCGAACAGGCTGGTCCCCCCCAGAACAACGCACGCCACCGCATCCAGCAGCAGGTCGGCATTCTGATCGAGGCTGACACTTTCGAGTCTTCCGGCATTCAGCATTCCTCCACAGGCAGCGCACCAGGCACAGATTACCAGTGAGGCGATGACGATCGACTCGGTTTGAACACCAGCCAGCTTGGCTGCCTGTCGGTTCCCACCGGTCATGTACACGTACCTGCCGAATCGCGTGTGCTGCAGGACCAGATGGGCGACGACCATCACAATCAAGGCTAGAACGGCGCTCTGCGGAATTCGCAGGCTGCCAAATTCGATCAAGGACGCATTTCCTAACTGCTTCAGCAGTGGTGGAACATTGAATTTCTGGCTGAGTGTCAAAAACTTTGCGAGTCCCACAGCGATGTTCATCATCGCCAGCGTGATAATAAAACTGGGGAGTCCCGACGAAACCGTCAACCACCCTGAGAGCAACCCCGAAAGGAGCGCCACCAGGAACGGGATGACGATCACGATCAAGACATCCAGCGAGCTTGCGTCACCCAGCCCTTTGGCCCCCGCGGCGAATGGGGATTCCCAGAGAACACCGCAGACGCAGGCGGATAGCAGTGCCACTGTTCCGACAGACAAATCAATTTCGGCACACAGCAGTACAAACGTCAGGCCCGTCGCGACAATCGCCAGTACGGCTCCGCGTTTCAAAACGAGCGTCACGGTCCCCAGGCTGAGAAAATCTTCTGCCACCAGAGCAAACACCAGTGTGACGGCCGCCAATGTCAGTAGCGGCGCAAAATCGGCCAGCGAAAACCGGCGCGATCCCAAATGGGCATCAGGGGCTGGAGTTGGTAAGTTCATTACGGTCCCACGTTTGTTGAAGCTGCGATCCCCGCATCCTCTGCGGCATGCATCAAATCCTGTTTCGTCACCCGTTGACCTGCGAATTCGCGAGTAATTCGGCCGCGCGCAAACGTCAGAATTCGGTCGGAATGTGCCAGGATCAGTTCCGGCTCGGTCGAAGCCAGGATCACTGCAGCTCCGGCTCGCTTCTGCTCCGCAACCAGTTCCATGACGTCTGCCTTGGCGTGTACATCCATTCCGCGAGTCGGCTCTTCGAGCACCAGGACGCGGATTGGCCCCAACAACCACTTCGCGAGGACAACCTTTTGCTGGTTCCCCCCCGAAAGAGCACCTGCTCGCAAGGCTGGATTCGGCGGGCGACATCCGACTCGATCGAGTACAGGCTGACAGACGCGATGTTCGCTGCGTCGCACAATCCACGATCCAAGGACTCGTTTTAAATGTGCCAGCGTGGTGTTGTGAGCGATCGGCGCCTTGCGAGCCAGCGTCTGGGCTCGATCGGCGGCGACAAATACCACTCCGTGTTTTACTGCACCCGGCACGTCTCCAGGTCGCAAGGTTTTCGGACCGAGATGAATATTCCCGCGATCGGGCTTCAGTACGCCGGCGATGGCTTGAACCAGTTCCTGGTGGCCCGCGCCGACAAACCCATACAGCCCCAGGCACTCGCCCGGTTTGACATTCAAATTGATTTCGTCGAAATCACTGCCAAGAGTCAGTCCTTCGACCACAAGACGCTCGCTTCGAGCGGTTCCCTTGATTGGTTCGGGCAAAACAACTTCGGTCTTGTCATCCGCAGCCGACGCTCGATCCTCACCAACCATGTGATGCAAAATTGTCGCTCGATCCAGTTCCTTTGCAGGACTGGTCTGCAGCTTGCGTCCATCACGCAGAATGGTGACTCGATCACAGATCGCGAGAACGTCTTCCAGGAAGTGGCTGATAAACACCATGGCCACTCCGCGAGTTTTCAGTCTCGCGATCAGTTCAAACAGACGACGAGCTTCCGGAAGACTCAATGCACTGGTCGGTTCATCCAGGATAAGTACGCGAGCCCCACAGTGCAGGCCTCGAGCGATCTCGACCATCTGTCGAATCACCAGCGGAAAGGTATCCAGCCGGCGTGTCACGTCGATGTGAATTTCAAGTTCCGCCAGCGATGCTTTTGCTTCGCGGTTCATTCGCGACCAGTCGATCCGCCCCGCTCGTGTCGGCTGTCGTCCGAGAAACAGATTCTCGGCAACGGAAAGCGAACCGATACCAGAGAGTTCCTGGTAAACCATCGCGATTCGCTGGGCTAATGCTTCCCTGGGGGAATGGAGTCTGACCAGTTGGCCATCAATCCGGATTTCGCCGGTATATTCGGGGACGACACCTGCGAGAACCTTCATCAGCGTGCTCTTGCCGGCCCCGTTACAACCGACGAGTCCGTGGACTTCGCCCGGATAAATGTCGAAGCTGACGTCCTGCAGCGCAACGACACCCCCAAATCGCACGCCAATCATGCGGCAATCCAGCAGAGGTGGTACAGGGTCCGTTGTCATGAGGGTACGGCAGAGTAAAATTCGTGGAGTTCATCTCGGGGCCGCCAGTGTATCGAACACGCTCGCTCAGTCCAACCCGCTGGAGTGCTGTGGCGTGGTGCGGTGTCTCTTCGGATAGAAAGATTGAGTCTCTGATCGCGTTGTGACAAAAATCGTCAGAATATTCCGACGACGGACCACGGAGGGACGGCAATCCGAAAAGAGCTACCTGACGGATCGGAAGCGATGGTGAAGCAATCGGACGAAGAAAAGGTCACTCAGCACGCGCCCCATACTCATCATAAGGCATGGTCGTTACAGGTATCGGATGTCTTCAATCTGCGATTGGACAGTTACGACTTGGTTAGAAGTCATCGGATTTCGGACCGCCATCCGCGCGGTTGCCCAACTGCTTGTGGATCTGCGAATCAATCGAATAGCTGATCGATCGGACAGATCCGTCACATAATGCCATGTGAAAGGCAGACGCGTGAGCGCTTCCGAATCGCTTGGAGAACATCAGCGGCCCGTCCGCCAAGGGAGGTTCATCGGTCCATCGCGTCAGATCCCAGTCATCTCCGGAACAGATACTCTGATCGTAACCGAAGTCTCCGTAGTTACTGTAGGAGGGGATCGAAGCATTTTTTTCACCGAGGAGATAAGTATGTGTTGTCCCATCCGTGATGTCGCTGAGTCGAATTTTGCTGCGTAGAAAGAGAACTCCAGTGACATTGCTGGTATCGGGCCAACCATATGTCTTGCTGTCCCCTTCAACCAGCGTGGTGGGACCGTTATGGATTCCATAGAAAAAATCACCCGCATTCCCGACGTAATCGGTCCTGGACAATGCGGGCCGCAATTCCGCGTTGTGCCAGACCAGCAAAGGATCGCGCGGACATTTGTCGGCCGCGGGTCGAGTCGGGCAACGGGCAAGCGGCATTCCCTTCTCTGACAGATCCGCAAGCGCTAACTGGCGTAACGGATCAGAAAGACCAGCACCAATCTGACGTAAATCATTACGTTCAATGTACGGAAGTATCTGATAGATCCAGCCACCCGGTTGCGGTTCACCGGTCCCTCGATCAGGCTCGCCCATCCAGCGAAACCCCCATCCATCACTCGGGAAAACTTGATGTGAACTTTCGTGCAGGAAGATGGCCTGCGAC
This sequence comes from uncultured Schlesneria sp., assembly GCA_963977965.1. Taxonomy (GTDB): domain Bacteria; phylum Planctomycetota; class Planctomycetia; order Planctomycetales; family Planctomycetaceae; genus Schlesneria. The sequence continues at coordinate 63,130 of CAXBSB010000002.1, read as the reverse complement.
AGTTGCTTCAGGTTGTTACGGCATTGAGTACGTCGAGCAGATTCACGAGCCATCTGCACAGCCGGAAGCAACAAAGCAATCAGCAGACCAATAATTGCAATCGAAACGAGTAATTCAACGAGTGTGAATCCACGACGAGATGCCAAGTGGGATCGATGAGTGTACATGGGATAACGTCTCCTGCCGGACTCATCTTAATTGATTATACAGTTAGAGTACAACAACAATTCTATTTTCACCCGCTCATTCGTCAGTTTGACGAATCAGTTTGATCGCCACATCAATTCGCAATGGGAGCAGTTCCAAATACCTTGGGGTTTCGCCGGGTGATTGCAAGACAATTTCGCGGGTTTCAGAAATCTCACCAAGTGTCGTGTTCCAGAACTCCACCTTGTACTTACCTTCGCGAATGTCTTCTGGAATCTGCAGGTAACTGTCTTTACTCAATTCAAATCGGGGATCCTCGGGTGATGCCGGGGCAATTAACCCCGAGTTCATCAATCGATGATAAACATATGCAAACAACTCTGTTTCATTCGACAGCACGAGTGCTGACCGGGTGGGGTGAGATGCAAAGCGAGCGTTTCCGGCCAGATCGAGTTTTTTTGCAACCCGACCTTGCCGGGACTTCAGGTGCTTTCCACGGCGATCATAACCTGAGAGGAATCTGTGAAGCGCATTGAAGTCGCCATACAAGTTGGCGTCGTCGATTTCATTCCACCACCAGTATCCAGTTGTTCCTCCACAATCGGTCATCGCAATGGACCACAACCCCGCATGTAAATCCGTGGCAAGCCGCTCGCTTGTATTCTGCATATGGCTCCCCCCCCATTCGGCAAGGAGTTTCGGCTTTTTGCCAACGTCATGAAGGCGTGTCCAGCCAAAAAGAGCCTCAGCAGCTCCTCCAGAAGATTCAGCGTATTTGTAGAAAACAGGGAACGCGGACAGGTAGCAATTATTTAATGCAACGTCAAATTCCGGCATTTTCCAAAGGTCATGCCCGCTGTCCGGCATGGAAAATTGCGTTGTGACAAGGTGATCATGAATATCGACTTCGCGGATATAGTCGGATATCCGACGCAGCCATGCATTCACAGTGCGAATATCCTTCGGAATATGGTGATTGGGGTACGAACGACCATCGATGACTTCTTCGGTGCGGTCACATTGATGCCCATTGTAAAGATCGGCCCAGTCTGTCTCTGTCGAAATTGATATCCCAAAGAGAGCTGGAGAATATCCCCATCGAGCAAGAATGTATCGCAATCGATGTTGAGTTTTTCGCTCGCATTCCTGATTCGTCATGAATTGCGATGCGGTTTCAGCCGGACCACCGTTTTCCTTTCGATAAGGACTGGTATCCCATTCCGTATCAGTGACGCTCGAGATCTGTCCGTGGTTTGTGACGAACAGAAGAATATAGATTCCATTTCGTTCTGCTGCTGCCAGGATGCGGTCAAGCTGCGCAGCATGAATCTGGTTATATCGGCCCAGGCCTTCATAACCGGGGTATGTCGTGGACCATTCAATACCAAGCCACCAGGGGGTCATCCAAAGAGAACAAAAGTTTTCATTGTTGGCTTTCATTTTTTCGAACCAGCGTTCGTAAGCGAATGAGCGTTCTTCAAGCAGCGCTTCATGGACTTTGACATTCTCGGGCTTATTGTTGCGCCACCTTACATCGCTCGGCGACCGTGTGACATGTCCGAGTGGATAAAAAAATGAGCCGTCGGAAAACTCAAAATACTGCGGATCCTTTGAGGAAAGCTTGACGAACCCAGGCTTCTGTGAAGGCGTGCAGGTCACTTTTCCGGCTAGTTTATGGCGAGTCGCTTTTGTCTGGGCCACAAGTTCCCATTCGTAAGTACCGCTCTGGGTTGGTGTCCAGCGAATTTCCCAATGTTGCTGGCCCGTGTCCCTGGCAACTTCACGCCCGTGATCAAATACGACATTGTAGTCGTGCATGAAGAAGGCCGGATGGCTGGCAGTCGTTCCATCAGGAGAAACGATTTTCAGTTGAACGTCATACTCACCCGGATCATAAGGATTACCCTCAACCTTCCCTAAATCGAAAGGTATCCGCACCGGAGTCCATTGCTCAACGACTTCTGGAAACTTGTCCTTGAATTGCAGTCGCTCAGGGCTGTCGCCGCTGCATCCGATGGCAAAGACACTGCACAGGGAAACGACGATTAAGCCATTCAGTGTCGGTAAGGAAAATCGTCTCATGTTTCTTTCCGACCATCGACAGGCGTTGCAGATTTGCGAATGATAAATCGGACCAGCATGACGATCACGATCACCCCAGCGATAACGTCATTCATGACGAGCCAGATCATGAATGGCGGCCACGGTTCAGTTTTCTTGACTCGAGCAGGACGGAGTTTTGCTCTACTTATTTCTCGATCATCTTCGTAATTGATGATTTCCGGGTTCCCCACAAACGAAGTTGCGAAAAACATTCTTTCTGGCGGAGGGTCGCGCAGTCGTTCTGCTTGAAGTTCAACAAGACCGGTTGTCGCAATGGAATCATCGTCCTGGTATGTGACGATCTGACAACGCCTGAAAAGTGGACCGCAACCTTCGATTGTCCTGAAATCAGTAACTTCGACCACCGCTTTGACATGACGTACGTTACTGATGACATTTACCATTTGGCCCCAGATGGGGAGATATGCGTGATCTTTTGAAAGTTTCAATTCCATTACGGAAGCAAGCTTGCTTCCGGGAAGTTGCCGGACAGCACGCAGGGAAACAATATTCGGCCCGGAATTATCATCGACGAGTTCCAGTTTCCAGGCATCCATTGCTTTTCCATCGAAGCTCAAAAGCTCAAGCAGCGTCTGTTCGGCTCCGATAAGCTTCAATAGTATGTCATACGGTTCAAAAGAGACGTCCGCCGTGTGCTTGCCTCGATGAATGGTTACTCGATCCGGGGGAAAGTAGCCCGTTAGCTTTTCGGCATCATTCCATTGGAAATGAAAGTCTGTAGTACTCGCTTTCGATTGTGGAGAGTTCTTACAGACACAGTCATAAATCTTCCCCTTCCATTGCAGGATACGCCGATATTCGGTTGTCTCCAACTGCGTTCGTTGCTCGTCTCTCCACGTAAAAACAGAGAGTTCGGCAGAGAGATCTGCAAAACGAGGTTTCTGTTGTCGAACTTGGTCGATCAGCTCGGTTCTGAGTGACTCTTGAAGCCCCCAACTTACGGAGGGGAACAACAGAAGTGCCACAAAGACAGTGATGACGAGATGTATGGTGATACGATACATGGAGGTACGGCGAGCGATCAAAGTGCCCTCCTGACTGCGCGTTGACGATCCGGTGTGAGCCCGATCATTGCTGTACGAAGACATCCAGTGAAGTGTAATCCGCAGAGAATTCCCCCTTGCTGGCTGTCGAAAGCGCGATACGAATTGCCTCGGACTGTTCGACGAGAGCTGGGTCACTCTCCACTGTAACGAATGTCCACTCACTTCGTCCTGCAGGCGAAACCGTACTGGAAAAGCAGTTATTTTGTTTGATGTAGTCAATCTTCAGATTGGCATCCCCTTTTGTGACTCGAATCGCTCCCTGGAAGATAATCTTCGCCGGCTTGGATGTGATTGCGCGGTGTGTACAAAGTACACTCCATCCGTTGCTACCCTCCATATGAAACACCGATGCCTCTCCTTCCTTAAATACCTTCTGTATTGAATTCGTTGCTCGGAAGACATGCCTCCACTCTTTCAGCACCCCTTTTTCATCCAGCTTTTCGAGTGTATTGGAAGATATCAGTCCCCCAGGGGAAAGCAGAGGGGCTACCCGCATCGAGACATCGTCGATGCGAACAAGGCCTTCTCCTGCAAGTTGAATCGCCAGATTTGTGGAAGAATCGTGCTCGGCCGCGCTGAAGAAATGAAGCTTTTGCCACTCCTTCGGTTTAGGGTTGAACGGGATCATGCCAGACCGTTCCGTCTTGTCGTCGCGAGTAAATTTGGTGTAAATAAACGGCTGACCATCCTCAGCCAGTTCTGTTTGTACCCACGCTTCACATTCAAGCACAGTTCCTGCTGGAACTGGAGCGAGGTTCGTTTGCACTTCAGCCGCACCACCAGATCCGCCAACCACAAGCGCCTGTTTTCCCGATTGAGCCTTCTGCGCGACTTCGTGGTTGTATTTACCTGATATTACCGAAAACGACCAGTCACGTGGCAGTCCGTTACCGTCCAGCGTATCTTCGATTCCCGGGTTAGTAACAAGATTCTCGGTTACTTGATTTCCGCAGCCCCAGACTCCTGAAATCAACGAGAATCCCACCAGTGTCACACAGATTCTTTTCGACGAAAACATCTTCAAGTGCCCTCTGATTAATTACTTTACCGGCGAGACTTCTGTTACGACCGTTTCTGCCGAGACATGCGTCAATCCGTGGACGGTCTTCTCCCAGAAGTGCGGTTTTCGAATCAATTGAATTGCTCCCTTCCAGGCAGCAATCGATGCCAAAGTCCAATAGAGCGGAGACAGCAGCGCTGCCATCCAAAGGTCGCGGTAATTCCGCTTGCGACACGCCAGCAAATTGATTCCGATGAAGAATCCGTTTGCGATAAACATCATTATTGAGGCACAAAAAGCGACGAGCGAAATCTTCGACCAGACAGGATCTTCACCAGGACCAAGGAATAGCATCTTCCACGCAATCCGGTATTCGTCGCGGCTGCCAGCGATAACGGTCCAAATGCTTCGGCCTTCTAACAAGTCAAACGAAAGCAGGCCGAGGTAGGCGAATGAAATTGCCCATAGGACAATATTCAGCAGCTGCATTACGGCAACGCCACCTACAGTCAACAGGAAGTACAATGTTTTGATATATCCAAGATCGTGAATCAACTGCATGGGATGTTTCGTGTGTACGAAATGCGTTTGCATGTAGCCCTTGATCCAGCGAGAACGCTGGCGGATCCAGTTCCCAACTTCTGTATTGGCTTCTTCCCACGTTGTTGAATCCAGCAACATTGTCCGGTACTTGCGAATAGATAGCCGAATGCCAAGATCGCAATCTTCCGTTACGTTAAATGGATCCCACCCACCCAATTCCTGCAGAATCTTTGTCCGGAAGTGATTTGAAGTTCCCCCGAGCGGGATTGGCGCATTCAACAACTGCAAACCCGGCAGCACCATGTCAAACCAGGCCGTATATTCCAGAGCAAAACTGCGAGTAATAAAGTTTTCGCGTGCGTTGAAATAGTTGAGCTTCGCCTGCAGGCAGGCAACATTGTCCCCCACATTTCGAAACGCATGAACCGCTTTCAGAAGCTGATCAGGCTCTGGCTTGTCCTCTGCATCAAAGATCACTACGAATTCACCTCGCGCCCGCGCCAATCCGTGATTACACGCTTTTGGTTTTGTACGCGGGTGGCTGGGGGCAACCATCACAACGTCGAATTCCGGACCGAGCTCGACTTTCCTGACGGCCTGCGTGGTTAATTCGTCGTCTTCTTCAAGCAACAGTTTGATGTCAAGCAATTCACGCGGATACCGCAGTTGCGAGATCGACTTGATGATGCTGCCTGCGACATTGGCCTCGCGATAGAGTGGCACAAGAATTGTAAAGACAGGAAGTTCTGACTGAGCGACTTCATCAACTTCCGCCGCCGACACCTTGATTTCGGGCTTCATGAAGACCGAAAGAACCACCACGAAAAAGCGGAACAGGACAGTAATGGCCAAGCCAAGCGAAAGAGACAGAATCGCTGCAGTGAAGAGCGCGAGGGGGCCACATAGCGCGAAATAGATGGCAAAATCGACAACTACAGCCAGTGTCAAAAGGTGGTTCACTGACCAAACCGAGCGCGCGCAAGCTTCGCCCTCGCGCTCGGAATAAGCAATAGCCAACAAATCCAACGGAAGTTGTTTGGGAGGTGTTGTTGGGAGGTTCATTCAGCGCCTTCCCTCATGCATTCTTGAGGTAGATCACTGGTTGCAAGCAAACGCCATAGAGGGCGTGGGTCTGAGAAAAACCGCACCCTGTACAACACGGTACCCGGAGTGGTGCTGAAACGCAACACTTGTGTGTCGACTTACTGATTGTGCCGATTTGTTTTTGTTCTACACAAGGCCCGCGACGACAGTCACGCGTATTTTTTATCGTCGCTGCTGACTCGCGTTTCTTATCGCCTGTCTGATTTCGCGCTGATCGGCATGCTTCTTGATCTTGTCCCGCTTGTCGTATTCTTTCTGACCGCGTGCGATGGCTACCGTCACCTTCACGAAGCCACGCGTCAAATGGATGTCGAGCGGAACAAGCGTCAGACCTTTTTGCTCTGCCGATCTCGCAAGCCTTTCCATCTCCCGTCGATGCACGAGCAGCTTTCGTTGTCGTTTGGGATCATGGTTCAGATATGTTGCCTGCGGATATTCAGCGATGTCAGCGCCAACTAGCCAGATTTCCCCGTTCTCCACGCGCACGTAGGCATCTTCAATCGCGATCTTGTTGTTGCGGATACTCTTGACCTCACTTCCGCGAAGCGCAATCCCACACTCAAGCTGCTCCAGCAACTCATAGTCGTGCCTCGCCTTGCGGTTTCGGCAGACTACTCGCGACAACGAGTAATCCGGGTGTGATTCGGGATTTTTTGCCATGGCAACCATGCGATGTTAGCGAAGATTTTTTCTAAAAGCTGCAATGGATTGTAGCCTGAGTTTGAGCACAGGGGAATCAGGTTTGAAATGTGGGATCTATGGCAGTCGCTGCCGAAGAGTTTTTGTGATCCAGACATTCGGCCCCGTCTCGCAAGTTGCGAACGTAAACTTTTGTGTGAGAGTGGCAAGACCGACCTCACGCAGTCAGAATCAACAAAGTTAGATATGTTGCCCGCATCAACCGACCATACCTTTGTTACCGAGCAGGAGAATCGCCAATGCCGCGTTTGCACACGTCTGATCGCCGATCATTTCTCAAACAAGCCGCATTCGGGGCATTTGCGGCTCCGGCATTTATTAGAAACCTGACTGCAGCCGCTCCCAGCGAAGTTGTCCGGCATGCGAGTTTTGGGGCTTCGGGAATGGCTGGCGCTGATCTGGGTGCCATCATCAGCCACCCCAAAGTCAAATTCGTTTGCGTTGCTGATGTTGATATCGCTCGAGCCGAAGCATTGAAGGCGAAGCATCCGGATCTGCGCGTGTATCAGGACTGGCGTGAGCTGCTCGACAAAGAGCACAAGAACCTGGACTCGGTCAACGTTTCAACTCCTGACCACATGCACGCGCCGATCGCAATGGCGGCCATGCAACGAGGTCTGCACTGTTACGGTCAGAAGCCTTTGACGCACGATGTTTTCGAGTCGCGTCAATTGAGCAAGGTCGCTGCGGAAAAGAAGCTGGTCACCCAAATGGGGATTCAGATTCACTCGTCCTCGGAATATCGGACTGCCGTGGCGCTGATCCAATCAGGGGCGATCGGCAAGGTGAAAGAAGTCCACTCCTGGAGCAGCAAGAAATGGGGCGATTCAGCACCTCTACCGAATCGCGAAGATGCGGTCCCAGAATCGCTCAATTGGGATCAGTGGCTCGGTGTCTGCGCTACCCGGCCGTTTATCGGTGGTGGTTACTACCACCCCGGAAACTGGCGAAAGCGGCTGGATTTCGGGACGGGAACATTTGGAGACATGGGTTGCCACATTTTCGATCCGGTCTTTAAGGCGATGGACCTGACGGCACCGCTGACAGCACTTTCCAAGGGGCCGGCTCCGTCTGCGACGAACTGGGCAAATGATGCTGAAGTTCATTTCACGTTCCCCGAAACAAAGTTTTCGGTCGGCCCGACATTCCCCATCGTATGGTACGACGGCGACAAGCGTCCCCCGAAAGAAGTGACAGGGCCATTTCTCGGAAGTAAGGGATTGCCAGATCAAGGCTCATTGTTCATCGGTGAAAAGGGGGCCATGGTGTTACCGCACGTCGCTCAACCAATTCTTCTGCCAGAAAAGCAGTATGAAGGCTTTGAACGACCAAAAATTGCCGGAGACAATCACTGGCATCAGTTCGTGAATGCTGTTATGGGAAATGGAACGACGCTGGCTCACTTCGGCTACGCCGGACCACTCACCGAGAGTGTCCTGCTGGGAGGGGTCGCCACCCACTTCCCGGAACAAAAGCTTGAATGGGATGCCGCCAACCTGAAGTTCAAGAACCAGCCTGACGCGGCTCGCCTGATTCGCCGCACCTATCGTAAAGGTTGGGAAGTCCCGGGATTGAGCGACGTCTGACATTATCGATGCGGAATCACGACCACTCGCTGTGAAATCACGGCGAGTGGTCTGGTTCGATGAGGACGTGTGATGCAGCGGAGACACTGGCTGCGAAGCATGGGCGGGGCAAGTCTGGCGATGGCAGGAGAATTCCTGCCAGGCCGGGTCATCGCTCGCGATCCAGTCTTGCCAGTTTCGCAGCCAACGACTCGTTTGCCCGGATTTGGCCGAGCGAAGACGGTCCTGGTGGTCATCGCCAGTGGAGGGCAGAGCCAGTTAGAAACCTGGGATCCTCGACCGGATGCCCCGTCACAAATCCGAGGCGAATTCTCGCCGATTCAAACGTCGGTCCCCGGCACGATTATCTGCGAACACCTTCCCCGCCTTGCAAGACTCGCTGATCGTTATGCCATCATCAAGTCGATGTCTCACGAAGACCTCGACCATGGATCGGCTCTGTATCTCTCGCTCACAGGGCAGTACCACGCGAGGCTCTCATCGAATCCACCCCCGAAAGAGACAGATCTTCCGTTTTACGGAAGCGTGCTTGAGTGGAAGCGACCTGCAACGAACTTTCTGCGATCGTCGGTTGTGATCAATGGACCGGCGCTGGTCCCGTTTGAACCCGGACCCGGCCAGTACGCTGGACTGCTGGGGCGACAATTTGATTCTTTATTGATTGGCGATGTGACGTCCGACCAACCCGCGATTCCCGGGATGGAGCAACTGGACGAACTGAATTCCTCGCGGATATCCCAGCGAAGACAATTGCTGAATCGCTTACAAAAATCGAAGCCGCTCGTTTCCTCACCGACCAGTGACATGGAAACGCTTTACCAGCAGGCCTACGGGATGCTTGATCGCCCCGCAGCCCGCCGCGTTCTTGAACTCGACTCGGAACCCGCCAGGATTCGCGACAGGTACGGGCGTCATCGTGCAGGCCAAGCTTGCCTGTTGGCTCGACGCCTGGTCCAGGCAGAAGTTCCGCTGGTGACCGTGATCTGGAATCATTCCAATCGAGGCCAGGACCGCTCACCGGAAGATCTTGAGCAGCATGGCTGGGATACTCACAACGACATTTTCGACGTTATGCGAATGTCCCTGCTTCCACGCTTCGACCAGAGTTTTTCAGCGCTGCTGGAAGATCTTGAAGTGCGAGGGCTGCTCGAGACCACCTTGGTCATTGGTATGGGCGAGTTTGGCCGCGCTCCGTTGGTCGCTCTGGAAAAGAACTTTGCAGGTGAGACGCCCGGACGAAAACACTGGGCGGCTGCGTACTCGATCGTGATGGCGGGCGCTGGCGTTCGCGGAGGGACAACAATTGGTTCAACGGACCGTCACGCCGCCTATCCCACTTCTACAAAATATGCCCCGTGGGATGTCACGGCCACGATATTTCATTCGCTGGGGATCGACCCAACAAGCCACTACTTCGATAACGCAAATCGTCCGTACCCCGTCAGTATCGGGCAGCCGATCGCGGTGATTTTCTAGCTGTAACCATCCGTTCGCCCGTGAGCCTGACAACGTGCTGACGGGCTTCTGGATCGCTTTCACGCGGATCTGAATAATACGACGTTTGGATCGGTCAGGAGAGCAAAGTTCAGGCTGCCCGACGACCGCGTCTTCGATAGTAGGTTGTGACTGTTGTTCCAGTGTTGGCAGAAACCTTGCCATCAACGGGTTCAACGATGTACGAATTCGATAGAATTCGGAAGAACAACAGCAGCAGGAATGCGCCTGCCGTTCCCGCAGCGAATCCAATCGGGCTGATCGGAGTCACGCGAAAGCCGGTATCGAACAGCAGAAGAACTCCGCAGCCGATCAGGCTTCCGGCGATCCCCATCAAGACAGTACCGATGGCTCCACCTGGATCACGACCTGGCATAATGGCTTTTGCAGAAAGTCCGACCAGAGTTCCAAATCCGACCCACATCAAGAGTTCGTGTGCTGCGTGATCAATAATTACCATCAGGTTGGGGTCAGCCATGACTCGCTCCATCGTTGTCCGTCACCGCACATCGGCAAACTCAGCCGGTTCAAGTGATCGGGGATTTCCGTATATTCCGACTATGATGGCAATCGGACACGGACGCGAAGTCAGTCGAGAATCCTTGATACAGGCGGCAAAGTTTAACGCGCGGCGGTTCGCAACCGCGTTCTGCTTCCGTTCACGACGCCGACAATCCTACCGGCGAGTTCTGTCTTCACCTTCATTCTTTTCCGGAGTGTTGCCAACTACTATCATCGATCGCGGTCCTTGATATAGTCCATACCGTTCCTGTCACGAACAATTCACGCAAGATCTTGTATGACCAGTTGAAGCAATCAGATGAATCTCGGAGCACATCATGGATCAGCCCGTTCCAAATGTTTCTCGCGCCGATGTTGAACGGATCGTTCGGCGAGATTTTGCGTCAGCAGATGTGAGCAACGCGTTGGCGATTGTGGATGAGTGTCAGAAATGTCATACGGGTGGTGACTCTCCGGCACGTGTACAGCTTGCGGCTCTCAAATTGGCAGACGGAGACATTTCCGCTTTACGTCGTGAGATTGAGGCAGCCAAGTCTGACTACCGGGATGTCCTGGTTCTTGCTGAATATCCCAGATATTGGAGTGAGATCGGCTTTGACGACGTCCCTGACTCTGTGTTAAGTGAAGTGGAGGATGAGGATTGGCGACAGTATGAGAATTGGCTCAGACGCTAAACCCAACCATGAGGCACGTCGAACCTGAGGCGTCGAAGCGACGTTACCAGCCACGCGGAGATCAGAGAGCAGCTTGCACGAAATCTGCCACATATTCCGCACCCGGCTTATGTAGCTGGATCGAAATCGCGGAACGAATTCTGCCGGTCCGCGATAGATGCTGCGAAGGGTCCGCTCTAAGCGGCCTTGCGATCTGTGGATGTTTCAGTACCCGACTCGGCAATCAATCCTGCGATCACACTTTCGAGAGCTTTTTTGGCATCGGTGCGGCTGGCATGGATGACTTTTTCCAGTCGATTGATTTCCGACTTGATCGTTGCCAGGGAAATCGGCTCGCGGAGCGCACAAAAGATTTTAGGATGCACTTTCTGAGCGTGCTTTTCGTTGCCGTAGAAAAGTTCTTCATACATCTTTTCACCCGGGCGCAAACCAGTGAAGACGATATCGATATCATCCGGGTATCGCAGACCAGAGAGATTGATCATGTCGCGGGCGAGATCAAAGATTTTGACAGGTTCGCCCATATCCAAGATCAGAACCTGTCCCGATTCGCCAACGGCGCCTGCCTGAAGTACGAGCTGAACAGCTTCGGGAATTGTCATGAAAAAGCGAGTCATATCGGGATGCGTCACCGTCACCGGGCCACCCGCCAGGATTTGACGGCGAAATGTGGGAACGACGCTTCCCGCAGAATTCAGGACATTCCCAAATCGGACAGTGATGAATTGGGTTTTTGAGTTCGCGGCAACAGCTTGTAGATACTTTTCTGCCACGAGTTTCGTTGAACCCATAACACTCGTCGGTCGAACGGCCTTATCGGTCGAGATCAATACAAATCGTTCGACACCAAATCGGTCGGCCAGGTCGACGACACTTTTCGTTCCAAGGACGTTATTTCTGATCGCGATCTGGGGGTTCTCTTCCATCAGCGGAACATGCTTATAGGCCGCAGCGTGGAAAACCAGGTCTGGCTGATGTTCACTGAAGATACGCGACAACGTCGCTTGATCGTTCACATCGGCAATTGCATAAACGAGTTCCACATCTTCGACGGGCTTCGCGGTGAACTCTTGTTCAATCTGGAAGACACCAAACTCGGATTGATCGACCAGAATCAGTTTTGTCGGGTTGAAGTCAAGGATCTGTCGGCAGAGTTCTGATCCGATACTTCCGGCGGCGCCAGAGACCAGGACAATCTTGTCGGTGATGTACTTTGCGATTTCGTCCATATCCAGCTGCGTCGGCTCACGCCTGAGCAGATCGGAAATCGTCACGTCACGAATCGAAAGTTTGACTCGACCATCGACAATTTCGTTGATCGCGGGGATGACGTGTGCCTTCACACCCGCTTCGTGACACGATTGAATCAGGTCGCGAACGGCTCGCCCCGAAACGCAACTGGGAATGAACAGGTGGTTCGCCTGATAATGTTCTGCGATTGACGGCAGGTCATTTCGAACAGGAACGACAGGAACGCCACCGATCAACGTCTTTTCGGCAGATTTTCCGGGATCAAGGAACGAAACAATGTCATGCTCGGATGCTGATGCCCGTAGTGCTCTGAGAATAGCTACAGCGGCAGCATCCGCACCGTAGACCATGGTTCGCTTGCGATCAGACGGTCGTGCTTGCCTGACAGACTGCTCACGCACATACCGGACCGATGCACGCAGTAGAATGATTCCGAGCAGGGTCAGCAGCCAGTCAATCAGTAAGACGGATCTCGGCGGCGACTGCGGCGCCAAACCCGTCAGGAAGAAAGCGAAAGTCAATGTGGAAGCAACGGTGCGTAACCCAATGATGTACGCCAGATCCGACATTGTTGTGTAGCGATGGTAGCGACGCCATTCGCTTCCACAGATGAATACAGCCGTCTTGATGACCAGAAAATAGGGCATCACTATCCACATCGTATCCATGATATCTGGCGTTAAGCGCAGGTCGAAGCGCAGCAGGAATGCCACCACCAGCGAGGCGATGTACAGACCTGTGTAAACCGGCAAGGATGCAATCAGCCGGTATCGCATAAGACGAACTCTCCCACAACGGCCAGAAATGACAGGGAGGGGGTCTGTATCTGACGAACGCAAATGTGTCCAGACGAAATTCGTCCAACTTCGGCAGCAACTGCTGATCGAATTCTGCATCGGCCTTGCTGTTGGTCGCCAATTGGACTCAGGAACATTCAGAATTCCTTCAGTTTGCCTTGAAACGACGACAAAGCTGTCAGTTCACTGTTTTTGTCTCGCCTCCGAAAAAATGACGAGGAAAGGCGAGATGGCCATCTATGAACCGGCAGTCGCTGCCGAGATCGACGCGTCAGAATATGTGTACCGACCTGACTTCGAACCGAAACGACGCTTAGCAGCCTTGATTTTGGCAGATTCTGCCGGAGCAACGAGTTGCGTCAGAATGTCGACTTCATTCGTCTGGACATCACTTTTTGTTTCCGATATCAACCCGCCGCTCAATCTCCCCCAAAACAATTCAACGCCCACACAATCACCCATTTGGCGGCACGGAAGCCGTCTTTGCGGAGACACGGATGTCTACGGACAGCACCATTCATCCTCGCACGTCTGCAGACAGCTCACTCGGGCTGGTCCTGCCTGTGCTGATGGTGTTGTCTTTGATTGTGGTCGTCGTGCCAGTTCCGCCAGCCATCCTCGATTTGCTGCTGGCTGCAAATCTGACGTCTGCACTTCTCCTTCTTATGGCGACGCTGTTCGTCGCCCGGCCGGTTGACTTCAGCGCGTTTCCGTCGATGCTGTTGCTGACAACACTGACACGGCTGGTTCTGAATATTGCCTCAACGCGGCTGATCCTGACGCGAGCGGCGTCGCATGGGACTTCGGCCGCCGGAGAAGTGATCCATACATTTGCCCGCTTCGTGGCACAAGATCAGGTGGCAGTTGGCTTAATCCTGTTCGCGATACTCGTCGTTGTTCAATTTGTTGTGGTCACAAAGGGAGCGACTCGTCTCAGCGAAGTTGCTGCACGATTTGCCCTGGATGGAATGCCGGGCCGTCAAATGGCTGTTGATTCTGATTTGAATTGCGGACTTATTACCGCAGAAGAAGCTCGACAACGACGTGCCGAAATTACTGCCCAGGCAGACTTTTATGCGGCAATGGATGGGGCCGGGAAATTCGTTCGCGGTGATGCTCTGGCCGGGATCCTGATCACACTGGTGAATCTGATCGCCGGAATCCTTGTCGGTGTCATCCAGTACCGGATGGCCCCGCAACGTGCCGCAGAAGTCTTTGCACTTCTCACGATCGGCGATGGCCTCGTCACCCAGATCCCCAGTTTCCTGATTGGCCTCTCCGCAGCATTGCTCGCTACTCGATCGTCGTCTGCATCAAATTTGTCACGTGATGTCATCGGCCAGACATTTCAAGAACCGGCTGCTCTGTATCTCGGTGCCGCCACGACCATCGCACTTGCTTTCACGGGATTGCCAATGATCCCGATGCTGGTGCTGGGTACCGGATGTGCCATTGCCGCAGAGAACTTGCGTCGTCAGCGAATTCGAATCGAACACGAACGAAGTCGCGTTGCCTCTGCAAGTGTCGCAACAGCCAATACTCCAACCGCAAAGCCAACGGCTCGCCCAGAGGACCAGTTGGCCATCGAACCCGTTGAACTGGAACTCGGCTTCCGACTGATCCGACTTGCCAATGCAGAGGCGGGTGGCGATCTGATGGAACGAATCACTCAACTTCGTAAGCGAATTGCACTGGATCTCGGCATCCTGCTGCCAAAAGTCAAGATACGAGACAGCCTGCGTTTGCTGGACCGTGGATACCAGATCAAGCTTCGCGGAGTGGTCATCGCCAAAGGCGAAGTAAAACCAGACGGATTGCTTGCCGTCGACACTGGAAGAACTCACGGCGACCTTGTTGGAACGGCAACACTCGATCCCGTGACAGGTCGTCCCGCCAGATGGATTGAATCCTTGCTGGTCGAACAGGCTCGTGAACTTGGATACAAGATTCAGGAACCGGCCCAAGTCCTGATTGCTCACCTGGAAGATGTCGTCAGAACTCACGCGGATGAATTGCTGACTCGTGAGCATGTGCATCAGTTAATCGACAACCTGCGACAGACGTCGCCTCGAGTGATTGATGAACTGATTCCCGAACTACTTAAGCCATCGCACGTGCATCAGGTTCTTGGGAACCTGCTTCGCGAACAGGTACCAGTAAAGGATCTCGAAACGATCCTGGAGACTCTTGGGGACTATGCGGAACGTACGAAGGACGTCACGATTCTGACCGAATATGCACGACATTCGCTGAGTCGAGTGATCTGCCAACCGTTGCGGGATTCGCGAGGCACGATTCATTGCATCACGCTGGACCCGGCTCTTGAAGATGTGCTGACGAACGGCTTCGAATTCTCTGAACGAGGGCTGATCGTCAAACTGACTCCACAGATCACAGAAGGTGTCTGTCACGAGTTGAATCGTCAGGTTCAAAAGCTAAGCCGGGAAGGTCTGCCGATGGTTGTCGTCTGTGGGCCACGCGTTCGCCAGATTCTGCGGCATATTTCGTCAATACAACTCCCCAGACTCAAAGTCTTGAGTCTGAATGAAATCCCACGTGATACGACCATCCAGTCGGCCGGACAAGTCCCATTGAATGCCATCAAGCTTCCGATTCCATCGGAAGGCTCACGTCGTCCATCAACCCATCGGTCCACTGAGTTCATTGCAGCAACCATTTCGTAAGTTGCCAACAGAAACATCGAATTTCTCGGTCTTGCGAGGAAAACATGAGTCACCAGGTTCGAACATTCCGAGCAGCAACAGCCGAAGACGCGCTGGCACAGATGCGGCGCGAGCTGGGTGTTGATGCTGTCGTGGTGGAAGTGAAGCAAGTTGCGGCTGGTGGCTTGTTTGGCTGGTTGTCGTCGCGTCAGACGTTTGAAGTCACAGCCACCCGAGCAGCACAAACACAACGACAGGTTAAGACGGCAGCTCATGTTCGACAACAAGGTCCAACAACACAGGGAACCATCGCTGCCGCTGCAGCAAAGGTTTCAACGAAGTCGGAAAGCAATGGTCAAGCAAACACAAAGAATGGGAATCCACTTAACGAACTGATGCCATCTTCGACCCGCTCGAAGTCGGAAGGGCTGGCTCCTCCACCTCCATTGCTGGCAGAACCATCTCATCAACTGAAACGTGCTGAGTTGGAGGGTGGTCCATATACATCTCGATTGGAAACACCGCAGCAACTGATCGCAGATATTGTCCGCAACCTGCCTACGAAAGATTCCGGGGCAGTAGCGTTTCGCGTGACAGAGTCGTTTAATTCTCCTCGCCACAGTCCAGCAAAAGCCACATCCGAGTCCACACCTACGATTGAGCAGCGCCTCGATGCACTGGCACAGATGATTGCGGAACTCGGCCAGCGTTCACGGCACCAGGTTGCTGGCGAAATCCCGTCGCATCTCTTCCCGCATTACCTGACGTTGATCGAGTCGGATGTTGACGAGGCAATTGCTCGCGAATTGATTCAACAACTCAACCGACATGCTCCCGCGAAAGTGACAGCAGCCGATCAAAGCTCGTCGACGAGCGCTTTGCTGACGGCTCTGATTGAACAACGAATTCCCTGTGATCGTGGGATCGTTCCGACATCTGGCCAGCGCCAGATCGTCATGGTGGTCGGTCCCACAGGTGTGGGTAAGACGACGACTCTCGCCAAACTGGCGGGGCGATTCGGTGTTGAAGAGGGATATCGCATCGGACTGATCACCGTCGATACGTATCGCGTGGCAGCCGTCGAACAATTGAAGACCTATGCCGAAATCATTGATCTGCCGATGCGAATTGTGGGAAGTCCCGCGGAAATGCAGGAAGCTCTCGATTCGTTTGCAAATTATGATCTGGTCTTGATCGATACTGCAGGCCGCAGTCCGAACGATGACCGGAAGCTGGCGGAATTAAAGCAACTGATTGATGCCGCCTGTCCAGATCATATTTATCTGGTTCTGAGCCTGGCCTCAGGTGCTGGTGCCCTGCGGGCGGCAGCAGATCGGTTCGCCGCGATACAACCGACTTCACTCGTTTTCACAAAGCTCGACGAAGCCACAGGGTGCGGTGGGCTTCTGTCCGCTTCACGAGACATCGGTCTTCCCATTTCCTACTTCACCACGGGACAGGAAGTGCCTCGCGATATCGAACCGGCCAATCCCTGCCGCGCAGCTCGATTGATCGTCGGCACCGACTCACTCGAAAAATCAATCTTGTAACCCCTCCGCCCATTCCCCAGCCCACGAGCTTCACTTTTCGATCACTCAACGTTTTCTCGTAGCAAACAAACTATGCCCCTGTCGACCACTCAACCCGTACCGACCGCCCGAAACGATCAGGCGCGCGAACTGCGCGTAATGATCGCTCGTCGGGCCTCATCGGCACCGGTCGCTTCGCGGTCGACTCGGCGTTGCAAGACAGTTGTGATCGCAGGAAGCAAGGGAGGAACTGGCAAGAGTGTTGTGGCTTTGAATCTCGCCCTGGCGCTGGGGAACTCACCGGCATCGGTCGGCCTGCTGGATAGCTCAGGCACCGGCAGCCTGAGTTTGCTTTGTGGCCAGAACGGTTATTGGAATCTGGACCACGTTGCCGCAGGCATCCGCACGGTCGAGGAAGTCACTCTGTCACTGAACTCGAACGTGACAATTCTTCCTGGCGTAAATCACTTGCTGACATCACCTGTTGCTAATTCAACCTGGCGATCACTCGATGAATTTGAACAGCAACACGACTGGTTCGTAATCGATACAGGTTCTGATCTGGACCAGACGACACAATTCGCGAGAACCGCAGACGCAACATTCATTGTTACGACCCCTGAACCAACTTCGGTCGCCGAAGCTTATAGTGCCATGAAGTGCCTCTGTGCACGTGGCGTGACGGCAATTTCGGTACTGGTAAACCAAGTTGATTCCGAGGACCAGGCTCTGTTGATCATGGATCGCCTGCGTCATGCTGCGAAGGCCTTTTTGTCGAGCGATATCGGACTGGCAGGAATCGTCCCCGTCGATCCCGAGGTCACTCAATCGGTGTTCCGACGAACGCCGTTGATCGCGGATGACACAGCGGAGTCAATGCCGTCACAGGCCAGGCAGGCCATCCAATCACTTGCGGGACGTGTGATGCGGGTTGTCACCACAGATCGCGACGCGTCATGCATGGAATCCTTGCGAAACGCATTGAATGGGAACATTGATCTCGCAGAACTTGAGCAAACCTCGAGATTGTCGGGGACAATTTCGAAAATCGGTCCGGTTGGAATATCCAGGAGAAATAAGGTGAATTGATTCAACTTTTCGGTCGGTCCCGGCCGATACTGATGGAGCGGAACTGTTGCCGTCACGGGGGACTTTTGCCTAGTGACGACATCGAACCGCTCTGGAAGATGGAGCGGGACATGGCGCGACGAATTGCCTTGAGTTGGGCCTTAATCAGTTTTGTTTTGACGATTGTTCAAGGGATTTTTTTGTCGGTAGGCTTTGATGCCACAATGCGAGCCGCACTTCTGTCGTTGATCGTCGTGTACGGTCTGGGACTGATGTGCGGAAAGATTTGGCAAGAGGCCTTTGAATGACCGGAACGCAAGTTCCAACGAGCCGCCGGCAGCGGTAATCATCTGACGGCAACGACGTCATCGTCGCGACAGGAGCAATCCTGGCTGGCGATAAAATGACAACCATGGAGGGTTGGATGGTCACGAAGGTTTCCGAAGAAGATATCGCCCAGATCTGGGCCGATTTCAAATGCGATCAAACGAACCAGTCGTTGCGCAACAAACTTATAGAACGGTTCTTGCCACTGGTTCGCTATAACGCGGAACGAGTCTGGGCGAAGCTTCCCGATGGAGTCGATCTGAACGACTTGATTTCGGCGGGGGTCTTTGGCCTGATCGACGCGATTGAAGCCTTCGACCTGGATCGTGGGGTCAAATTCGAAACGTATTGTGTACCGCGTATTCGCGGCGCAATGCTGGACGAGTTGCGCACGATGGACTGGGTTCCGCGACTTGTCCGCAGTAAAGCGAGCAAGCTCGAGGCAGCTCGAAAAGAATCTGAAGCGGAACTGGGGCGACCACCCACCGACCTGGAAGTCGCTCGCAAGATGCAGATTCCCGTCGAGGAATACGAGAAGCTGAAGTCTGAAGCAAGTGCGGTGAATCTCGTCAGCTTGAACAAAAAGTGGTACGAGACCGACAGCTACAAAGATGTTCGCGAGATCGACATCATCGAAGATACCAAGGGCGAAGATCCCACGCGCGGCATTCAAAAACGCGACGTGATGAAACTCGTCACCAAGGGCCTGAATCGAAACGAACGCCTCATCATCATCCTGTATTACTACGAGGAACTGACGATGAAGGAAATTGGCACGACGCTGGGATTGTCCGAGTCGCGAGTCAGCCAGATGCACTCCAGCATCGTGAATCGCCTGAAGGAACAACTCGGTCGCCGTCGCCCTGAGTTCTCTCAGCAATAGAATGACTCGTCAGACGATCTGGATCACCCGTCCGATTCGTGTCTGACACCAAAACAAAGTGGCTGGATTTCGCACTGCGGAATCCAGCCACTGTTCGTTTCTGTCTTCCGGAACTGCGCAAAGCCAGCGTTCAATCTGCTTGCGCCCTCCGCACAATTGCAACAACGATTCCGATGATCAGAGCGACCCCTCCGAATGCTCCACCAACGGCTGCGGCTGGAGTTGAAGAGACCACTTTCCCTTTTTCATCAAGAACCTGATTCCAAACAACTTTACAATGAGTGCATCGATGGCCAGCCTGGACAGGCCCATCAAGCTTATTGACCTCCTTGCACTTACTGCAGACGTATTGGTATTGAACCGACATTGTCGGAACAAGTGGGGATTGCATTTGGGGCATCGTCGGTGATGGAGGTGGCGAACCAGGCATCATGTTATGCGACATTCCCGGCATCGCAGCATGCGATGCCGTCGGAGATGTCGGCATTGGTGTTGCCGTAGGGTACGTGGTCGGGGACGGCTGTGAGTGTGTCGTTGTCGGCATCGGCGAGTTTGGAAATGCCGAATTCGGTTGCGTGTAGGGTTGAGGCTGAGCGTGGGCCGTTGGGTTCGTATTCGGAAAAGTGTTTGTGAATGCGGGATTCGTGCCAGGCGGGACTTGATTGTGAACCCCAGGTCCCGTACCTGCTGCACCAGGGGCCGTCGGCATCGGAAAACCAGGCGCACCGCCCGGAACGTTTGGATTCTGATTCGCTGGTCGTGAAGGCTGCAGCTTGTTCAGACGCTGGATCATCTCTGCCGGGCTGCTTTTTGTTGGGGAGTAAAAAAACGAACCATCCAGACTGCTGGCACTGATAAACGTGTTGTTGGCAAATTCCATTGCCTTCCCTTGCGGAGACATCACGCGAATGCCATTCAGATCTATGCCCAATAGCATCATCTGAACAATTGCTTTGTTCGACTTTCGAATATTGACGGGAACTGACTGATTGAACGTATATGAGTCGGCCGGCACATCGGGCTGCCCTTGGGCACCAACGTCCACGGCGATCATAGAACAAAGAATCGCAGTCAGCAGAACACGAGAAAAAGAACGAAAGATTGCGATGCGAGCCATGGCACTTCCCTTGGGGACGTGAACCGGGTGGGGAATTCAGACAAAATAGCATTGGCACGATTTCATTCCCCGTCAAGGGATGAAACTCGATAGCGACGTCATGCGATCTGCTTTCAATGCTCAAATGCTCCTTACCACGACTTTTAGGCAGTGACCGGCTAATTTGGTGATGGCGGATTCTCTTCGGCGGTTAGTGACCGAGAAGCCATTTCGATATCGCAATCAGCCCCGCTACGAAGACGATACTTGATGCGGACGCGCCAATTGCCAATGGCACGATGGACAACCATCCCATGCCCCGGGTTGGTGGCGGCAAATCCACTCGCACCACGATGGATTGAATCACATCTTTGGGACTCGCGACCGGCAAATTCAACTCGGCCAAAAGAAGATCTCGGACCTTGTCGACTGTCGTCGCATCGCATGTCACAACCAAGCTATTATATTCATATTTCGCGTTCATTTAACCTTTTCCAAAAACCAAACGACCCCTGCATATCGCCAGGGTCGTTCGGCTTCGATTCCAATCTCACGCCATTGGTGCGACGGTCTGCAATCTTTCCAGCGTCCACTTCTCCACGACGATCCCCGCTTTGACTGCGGGCATCGTTTTGATGGTCATGTGAACGCGGCAGAAGTTGTACCACACCTTGTGGACCAATGCGTTCCGCCTTTGAGATTACTTGTTCGCCAAGATCTTTGGCACTATCGCACCCCTAGGCCTGCACCAATTCAGCCAGTCAGTACCGACTTTTGCCATCTACAAACGCAAACAAGCCAGGACATCTGTCCTGGCTTGTTTGATTTAACATTGTCAGCGTCGACGATTACTGCTCGATCTGCTGAAGTGCATTCAGGATGACCGAGCGCAATTCCTGATTCGTGGATGAATCTGCGAGTGTTCGAAGGGGCGTGCTGGCACTCTTGGCAAACGGACCAATTTCCCCGAGAGCATAGACGGCACCGACCTTTACTTTCATCACCGGATCTTTGGTGGCAGCGAGCAAAGCGTCGACTGTTTCCTGGGATTCAGGAGCCAGTTCTGCCAGCGAATAGGTCGCCAGCCAGCGGATATTCTCGTCCTTGTCGGTCAAACCGTTCAGCAGGGTTTCGAGAGCTTGGTACGACCAACGATCGTAGCGGATCAGAACCTCTGCGGCGTGCAGTCGTACATACCCGTCTTGATCTTTCAGGCTTTCAGCCAGGGTTGCCAGAGCATCTCCGGCCTGTGGTCCCATTTCCGCAAGCACAGCCGCTGCAAACGACCGAAGTCCGGGATCGGTAGATTTCAGCCCATCGACAACAGTCTGAACGGCTTCGGGTGGAGACGCCTGCATGCGAGCCAGGGCTAACGCCGCATGTGTCCGCACAAACCCATCTTTGTGTTTGAGAAGGTGGACCATCGCGGGAGCTGCCGCTGCCGCGTCTGGTCCCATTCGGCCGATGCGATGCACCCCTCGCTTCAGGCCTTCGACATCCTTCTCGTCCAGGCTGCCAATCGCTTCACGCAGCTCACCCTGCGCGTTCGGGCACAGCCCGGTCAGGTTGACGGAAGCAGGACTCACTTCCGTCTTCACCGCTTTTGCAATCTTCGCTTTGACGCCGTCACGGATCGCGGCTGCTTCGTCGTCGAATTCTGCTTTCGCCTCGTCAGCGATTGCTTTTGCCGAATCACGTGTTTTTGAGATTTCCTGGCTGGCTTTCGTGATTTCTTTCCGTACCGTCGCTTCACCTTCTGCGGCCCATTCAGGAAGATCGGCCAGGTTGTCTTCAACCTTGTGGGCCACCTCTTGAACTCGAGTCGATTCATCGGCGAACTTTTGCTTCGCCTTCGCTTTCGTATCGACGATTAAATCATTTGCTTCGTCTTTCGCCTTTTTGGCCGTTTCACGGGCGTCAACCAGCGACTGCATTTCGTCTGACAGGAATGGATCGTTGGCGTTGCCATCGGCCTTCTTGACGGGCTTCGTTGAAGGCTTGGTGGATGGCTTCGAGTCGGCAACTTCCCGACTGGAATCGTCGCGCGATTCTACTTTCGGCTTGGACGACTTCTTCGCAAGCTGAGAATCACTCGCCTTTTCTCGCAGCGAATCGCTTTTCTTCGAAGAAGTATCGCTCTTCTTCTTACGCGTCTTACCGTCGACGTCAACGAGTTTCTGGTCCTCGCTTTGTCGGCCGGTAATCTTGCTCAGATAGGCTGATCCCTTGGCGCACCCGCTCAATTCCAGGGCGAGAGAAGCCACCAACATCCACAGACACCGCTGATACCATTTCTTCATTGCAGAACCTCATGAGCGATCGCACTTCATTCGGCGCGATGCAAGAGTCTGAGCCTGAACCGGCACATCACTGCCGCTCCAACGGGTTGTCGGAATGGAATTGATTGAGTCGGTTGTTTGTTCCCTACAGAATTTATCGGTTGTGCCGCGCCGAAGAATTCAGCCTTCAAGACCGAAAAACGCGAATAGTTGAGTCGAATCGAGGAATGGAAAAGATATGACCCCGTAACAGTTTAGGTAATCGTTAAAGTTTACCAAAACACACAGGAATGGCCGTCGTTCGAGCGCATTCGGACGTTGATTTCCAAGTTGCCTTTCGGATCGAAAATTGAATCCGCGGTTGTGAAATGGTACCGGATCGGCATGCCGTAAAGTCTCTTCAAGTCTGGTATTTCCGATCGGTTCGCCCCACTTCGATTTGACTTCTGATCCCCGAATCTCACAGAATACTCACATCAGACGATTTGTCGTCGATGGCGAATCTATACAGGAACCCATAATGAATCGTTTCCGAACCGTTCCGTTGGCATTGCTGACATTCTGCCTGCTGACTCTTTCGTCCAGTGTTCAAGCGCAGTTTTACGGAGGCGGGTTTGGTGTTTACGGTGGTGGGTTTGGGAACCGAGGTGGATCGATGGGGTCATTCGCCCCCCCACACTCGATCGGTGGCTATTACCCCGTTCCGTACAGCACCGTTTTCCCCGGATACGTCGGCGGTCAGCTTCCCAACATCTACGGGTACAACGCTGGGTATTACGGAATTGGAGCTCCCGCTTACGGTGTGAATTACGGTATCGGTGCACCGGTCGTGGTGGCTCCGAATCCTGTTTATGGGACGACAACCACCATTATTCGTGGGGGACCGACCGGTGGCGTGATTCAGTATTCCAACAACGGAAACGGATACAGCTATGTGGCAGACAGCACCTATCCGACTGTGATCCAGCAGCAGCCGACTCTGGGATTGTCGCGGACTTTCGTTCCTTCGAGTCCTCCACCCGTGGTCAGGACCGTTGGTGGGGACATCAAGCTGATTTGTCCCAAGACTTTGGGGGGCGGCTTGTCGTATTCACTGAATGGCAATGTCTATTCAATCCAGCCTGGGTACTCGCAGACGTTTAAGGACGATCGCCAGTGGGTCCTTGAGTTCCTGCGGGGAGGCGAAGGATCGGAAAGCGTTCGATACACGCTGAAAGCGGGAACATACACATTCGCAGTGGGACCTGGCGGGTGGGAACTTCATCAACCATCATCGGCAGCATCGAATTTACCTGCAGCTCCGCTCCCAGATTCGGGTGCTCCAGCGGCACCATCAACAATCCCCTCACTTCCTCCCTCACCTCTGCCCCCACCGTGAGGCCAATCTGATGTCGAATCCGATTGATGCCGAACAATTCAGATGCTGGAGTCTGATGCTCGGGAACGAGTTTCTGGAGTTTCTGTCGCCGTACTCAGACTGCGACTGTGGGCTTTGGCGCGACGATCAATCGATGGTGGAAGCTCTCGCTGCGGACTATGGCGAAAACGGCGACGCGGCCCGCATGCAACGGCTCGGAGCGAAACCCTCGTGATTTGCCGGAAGTGAATTGCTTCACGTTACGAATTGTTTCTCTGCTTTTCTCGAATCTTTAACTGAAGGGCCTGGTTGCACTTTGACACAAAAGTGAAGGGAACGGCATGGTCTTCAACCTGAGCACTCGCTACACAACCGAGCAAGTAGGGGAATTGCTCTTTCAGGTGGAATGTGATCGGTGCAAGTGCGAATACTACTACGTCCTGTCAAGAATCGGAGTTGGTCAAGATGTTGACTTCGGTGGATCTGGCAGCAGTTCTGCGCGGCGTACGGCTGAGAATCGATCCTCGAACGATCTTGCACAACGGCTGCTGACAGAGGCCGAACTCGTCCCTTGCCCGAAGTGCCATTGGATCAATGACGAGATGATTGAGGGGTATCGCCGCTCGAAATTCCGCTGGATCGGCTCATGCGGCTTCTCGATTGCATGCATCGGAACCGCTCTCACCATACTCGCAGGATTAGTAGCGATATTTAATCCCAAGACTCAAATTCTTGGATTTCTTTATCTGATTTGCGGACCCCTCGCCAGCTTCGCCGTTTGCGGTTTGTTGATGCTGATCAGGAATGGTCTGAGACGATGGATAGTTCTCAACCGGGATACGCCTTCAGGAATAAAAATACCAGAAGGATCACCGCGCGCTCTTTTGAAAGATCCGATCAGCGACAAATTGGTGCCGGCGGATACTTCGCCACGGGTAAGTCCGCAGTCTGAATCGACGTGGATTTTTCCGATCGCTCTACTCAAGTTTCCGCTCGTCTGCTGCGGCTGTCTCCGGCAACCGACGTCGGATCGGTTCAACTACAAATGCGAATTGACCACAGCAATCAAGGCAGATATCCCTCGATGCGGCGCCTGTGCCCGATCAGACGAACAGCGGCGACGAACGATCCTGGCTGGAATTGTGATTTCCTTTCAATTGGTCAGTGCGATTGCGATTTATGTCGCAGCCCCCCGTAACGATTTCTGGTTCTACAACGGCATCGCACTTTTTATCGGAGGTCTGATCGGCTACTTCACAGCCAAGCTGTTTGGAGGCCCCGTCAGAATTCTCGACAACGATCGTTCACGCGGATACATCAAGCTCTGGTTTCGAAATACCGAATTCGGCAAGATCGTCTCGGATCATATCGGTCAAACCTACTGATCTCAGTGATGACGCGATGCTTTGCAGGTTTCACTGATTCTGCAACTGTGCTTGTAGAAACTGTATGGATTCTCGCAGAACTTCAGGAGCAACGTGACTGTGGCGGCTCAGTTCGACGTTTAATCCCCCTTGGTAATCGATGCTGCGAAGTGCATTCAGCACCGGAGGGAAATCGATTGTCCCTTCACCAAACCGCAAATGATCATGGACGCCGCGTTTCATGTCTTCGATGTGAATCGTCCGGATACGATCACGCCATTCGATCAGATAGTCAGCGATCGGTCGCGGTTCCAGGCAATGGACATGTCCGATGTCGACGCATAATCCGAGTTCAGAGTTCAAACCATCTGCGTGATTGACCCGACAAATCAGTTCCTGAAAGTCATCAAACGTTTCGATCAGCATTCCTGGTTCAGGTTCAAAAGCCAGAGGAACTCGACGTTCGTGAGCGTAGCGCATCACTTCAAGGACGCCGCTCGTGAGTCGTTCCATGGCTTCATCGCGAGTCGCACCATCGCGGACAACCCCGGCCCAGAACGAAACCGCTTGCGAACCGAGTGACGCTGCGATGTCGACGCAGCGTTTCAGAAAATCAATCCGAACAGAACGCTGCGATGGCACGGCACTGACGAGAGTTGGCTCGTGCTTTTGACGCGGATCGAGCAGAAAGCGAGCCCCCGTTTCAATGCACGAAATCATCTCATATCGATTGAGCATGTCGCGCATTCGATCGAGTTCCGCCGGCAGATCGTCACTGAACGGATTCAGACAAAAATGGTCAACGGTGATCGCCGCTGACCGGTAACCAGCCTCGTACATCAACTCCAGAGCATCGTCCCACCGATGCCCTGTCATTCCGTTGGTGTTGTAGCCGAGTTTCATCCTATCGGACACCTGCTGGTGGCCATGGCTGTTCGCGACCGACACAAAGGATGAATTGCCCCTGGCGAACGCGAGCGGCCCACGCCTGGCCAACGACGATTCCATCGACTCCCGCACAGACCGGCCAGGCGGGTTCATCGATCCGGGCGAAGTCGTGCAATCGACCGACAACGTCTCCCTTTTTGACTCGGGCACCACAGGGAAGAATTTCCTCATAGTGACCTGCAAACGGTGCAGGGACGTAACATTCAAAATCGACGATCGTGGCACATTTCTGCGTCCCGTCGGCGTGATGAGCAATCGGCTCGATCTTTCCCTGCAATTGATGATGCTGAATCGCCGCGGCCAGTACTCCCTGGCGACCGTAGGTGACACCTTTTCGCAAGACGGCCTCACCCCAGCCAAGTTCTGTCCCGACTGTGATCTTGCCCAGACGCTCAGCTTCGCTGGTCAGCAAACCGGGTGTGTTGTTCTGGTAGACCATGATCAGTGGCACACCAAACCAACGGGCCGTTTCTGCAATCAGTCGGCTTTGCTCAGGATCTTCGATCGGATGAAAACTGGAACAGATATCAAAGCGAATCTGGTTACCACCCGAATGCAGATCGATGACGACATGGACCTGCGGCCAGATATGGTCGCGAACGAACGCAGCAATCCGGTGCGAGATCCCTGCG
Organism: uncultured Schlesneria sp.; assembly: GCA_963977965.1. Lineage (GTDB taxonomy): Bacteria > Planctomycetota > Planctomycetia > Planctomycetales > Planctomycetaceae > Schlesneria. Next base: position 35,997 of record CAXBSB010000002.1, on the reverse strand, counting down.
AGCGTCGGTTGCTTACCCGCGCCATCAATAAAGGCACGATTCAGATTAACGCGATCTGCTTCGACGCTGTCACGAGTCCCCGTTCGGAATGCTTCGACATTCAAAACGGGGATGATGATGATCCGTCCGGTCACTGCTTCAAGACTGATCTCACCGAGTAACTGCTTCAGAGCAACTGGACCTTCATATTCGTTGCCATGAGTCGATCCAAATGCGACGAGTCCTTTTCCCTTCTCTGCATTCGGCCCGACCCAGACAGTGACGGGAATCAATTGAGCCCCCCACATCGTGTCGTGTTCCAATGCAACCCAGTAGTCGCGCCGACCGGGTGATTCCAGATCCAGGCCCGAAGGCTTCACAACAAGACGCGGCATAAGGTTCTCCTGAGATTTGGCGGGCGTGACACTTCTCAGGGAATCATTGCCGATCAGAAACTTGGCTGGCAACCCTCACAGCCGCAGAAACTTCGGTTGATGCTGATGTCAGGCAGAATTTCATCTGAAAAAGGGTTCAACCTCACTGAAGGTGCTGGTCATTTTGGAACAATAAACTCCCGGGAGTTCAGCAGGTAGATAAAAATGTCCAACATCGCTTTAGAGCGGTCGGTCGCTTTCTTCAGGTATGGAACGAACTGTCCTGTCTCGACAGAAGAGGGAAAACGCGAGAACGTCAGCAGGCATGCCAGTTCGATGAACTGCTCGTCTGTCTTTGCGACCTGATTCACCGCTTCGGCACAGTCCGTCGCGACCATCTGAAATTCCTCAGCCGAAATCAGAACGGGAACGTCGCCGGCGCCTCGTTTGGTTGCGAGGTACGTTTGCATCTGCAACAGTCGGTTGCTTGCCGTTGCAAGTCGAGCGTTGAATTCCCGACTTTCAACCCGGCTGCGCGCGATCTTCAAAACAACCTGCGGTCGGTCTTTGGATTCGGCAAGTTCCTTTCGAGCTTGTTTTGACTCTTCTTCAGAAGGAGGTCGGCCAACTGAGACAAGAAAAGCCGCCAACACGATTTGATCGTCATTGAGATTCAAAGTCTTAGTGAGAACCTTGACGATCCGATTCTTGACTCCACGTTGCGGAGCATCGAGCTTTTCCCATTGAGTTTCAGCCTCTGTTGCGGCAGCTTCGATTTGAGCGAGAATCTTCGTGTTACTCTCCGAATTCTCGGCCTTACGTATTGCAGGAAGGATCGCGCTCATGAGTTCCTCGGGCTTGTCGCTCCATTGCCAGACCGTTGCTAAGCCCTTGTTTGCGGCGTTGCTGCCACCAGCAGCGATACGCTTTCCGTCGGGGCTGAATGCGATTGCTTCGATGCGAGCGGAATCGAAACGGAATGTTCGAACCTGATCGCCTGACTGCGTATCCCAGATCCGCACAACGCGGTCGAAGCCCGCTGAAGCGAGTCGGTTGCCATCGGGACTGAAAGCGACGGCACGCACGGCAGAACTGCGTCCGAGAATGCGTCCCGTGAATTTATCGACTTCCACGTTCCCGTTTTGTCCTTGATGTCCACGTAGTTCTAACAGTTCACGTCCCGACGGAAGTTCCCACAATCGAACCGTTCCATCCGTGATTCCCGCTGCCAGTAATGTTCCGCGTGGATGAAATGCCAGGCTCGTGACCGACCCCGGATTGCCTCCTTGTTCAACGTCTGGACGAGTCTTCAGTGTGTGAAGCGGTTCGAAAGTGATTGCGTTCCAGAGATGGATTTCGCCAGGTTCTGGTAGCTCGCCTGAAGCCCCTCCTGTACCGGCCGCAAGGAGCTTACCATCCGCACTGAAAGCGACGGCATCTGCGCGACTGGACAACGATTTGAACTGATGCACCTCCTGACCGTTTTGCGTACCCCATACCTTTACAATCCCGCCCGGCATTCCATGAGGGCCTCCCACCCTCGTTTCGCTTCCAGCAGTCACCAGCCGCTTACCATCTGGGCTGAATGCGACTGCCGCAACGGAAGGACGAAAGGGGAATGTGCGACTCCAATTCCCATGCGGGCTGATAGTCCAGATGTCATTACCAGTAGTAATATCCTGAAGCGATAACATTCCCCGGCGAGGTTCGGACACATCGAAATGGAACGATCGAGCAATCGCCAGACGATCGATTTCCCGATTAAAGCCAACTACGCTTTCGCCATCGATACTGAGTATTCGCAGTTCTTTGCCGGTAGCAGAGTCCCAAATTCGAATCTCCTTTTCGCTCGCCGAAATCACCTGGCTTCCGTCTGGTCGAAACGCGAGAGATGTCACGGCCGTCGTATGGCCATCAAAAGTCACTGGTTGCAAAGATGGCTGTCCGTCAATCTTCTTGTTCAAACCTGGTTCGTCGACCCGGGAAATCTTTTGAAGTTCCCCATCATGGATTGCCCAGACCGTAAGTTTCAGATCCTTCTTTGCTGAACCATCGGCTGCGCTCGAACTGATCAATCGAGTCCCGTCAGACGTAAATCGGACTCGAATGACCCATTCTGGGCATTCGAGTTCCTTCAATTTGGAGAGGTCCCGCGTGTCCCACAGAACGATTTTTCCGCGCAGTCCCGAGGTCACCAGCAAGTCTCCCTTCGGACTCCAGTCCACGGAGTAGATTTCCTCACAGCCCGATTGATCTGACTTCAGAAGATTGCCCGTTGCCACGTCCCAGAGCGACACCGTCCCGTCCACGTAGCCAGCGGCCAAAGTCTTCCCATCGGGACTGAACGCAATTTCCTGAATCATTTTCTTGCTGAGCGAATGCAACCGCTTGCCCGTCGCCACATCGAATAGACGTGTCTCATAGTTTCGGCTGCCAACGGCAAGCGTTTTTCCGTCAGGGCTGAAAACAGGGAGCAGGGTTCCTGATCGAGTTTTCTCGAGTGCCCGAATCAACTTGCCAGCTCGGTCATAGAGCATGACTTCCGAGTATCCTGCACCTTCGGCGACGGGATCCCAGAACGTCATACCGACTGCAATCAGTGAACCATCTGAATTGACTGCGCAGTGTCCCGGATCAAATTTGTCACCCACCTCAATTATGAGCGATTTGTCCGCGTACTTGACGGTTAATGTCTTCTTTCCGGACTCGTGCCAGATCATGGACTTTCCGTCCGAACTGATTGCGAAGTCTTCAAATCGAACTTCGTTCGAGATGACTCGGACTGTTCCCAGCGAATTGTCATCGACAACCTCGACCTGACCCTTCCCGCCGAACAATAGCATTTCGCCAGGCTGCGGCCCTCTGATGACCTTAGTGATCCGCTTTCCTGTCTGGATTTCAACAGCCGCTCGCACTTGTTTCGCGGTCTCTGCCGAAATGACGACACGGGGTGGTTGCGCCGCGTTCACGGCAACGGTCTCGGGTGATCTGGACGGAGTGTCGGGCTCTGAGACTTCGGGATTACTGAGATTGTCTGCATCCGAGGGAAGTGGCGGGTTATCGACCGCTCTGACACCACCGGTCAGCAGACAAATTGCTGTAAACATCATGGCCATGATGGCGACCGTCTGGCGATTTGTTTGCGTCGTTGTATCTCGTTTTGGATTAAGTAGTCCGGCAATCCGCGCCTCCAGCGTCCATCGCGTTCCGAATAACCCGAGTGCTGATCGGATTCGGGTGCGAGACGAACTTCGTTCTGCGAGATCCAGTAATGACTGCGCGTAGCTCACCGCGTCACCTCGCTGCAGGACAAAGTTGTCGCACACTTCCTCTCGAGCCCGTGTCATCAATTGGTTCAGCCACAGCACCGCCGGATGCCACCACCACAACACTGCGACAAATCGTTGAGTGGTGTTCACCCAGGCATCATGACGAGCGATATGGGCACATTCGTGAATCAGGACATCACGCAGCCGAACAGCCATCTCCGGTTGCAATAGCTCTTGAGGGATGACAACCACGGGTTGCCAGATCCCAATCACAAGCGGCATCGGGACAACGTCAGAGGCAACGATTTTTGGCAGCTTATGAAGAGATAGCGTCTGGCAGACTTCGTCAGCGATCGGTTCAATCGCGAGAATCTGCTGGTCTGGCACCAGTGATAACGAACGTGTCAACCGCCGCAGCCAACAGACCTGCCGTAACCAGGCCGCCGCCGAGACAATTGCCCCAGCCAGCCACACGATCGCCAGCAACGATCCCGATAAGGAGAGCCAGTTGAGCCGATTAGGGGACGCGCTGGTCGTAATGATTTGAGCAGGTTCCGGGATGTCCGTTGCAAGCTCTGGAGTCGTTCGGTCGATCGGCATGTCGGCTGGGGACAGAGGTTCGTGTTCGATGTGATTTGCCTCTGAAAACTGCGAGTCACGAACTTCATCATGCGTTTGTAAAACGGAAGGCAAAGGGGCATCGAGCGGCGCTGAGGGTAATGTGTTCGACGGACCGGACTTCAGATACGGTTGCCACCAGGTTGCTTGCGGCAGAAGCCGTGCCACGATCGGGCAGAACAAGATGACAATTAGTCCCGACAAGCCAATCGAGTGCCTGACTGCGGCACGACGGTAGGAGGCCATGATCAGGAGTATGGCCACGAAACTGATCGCAGTAACTTGCCCGATGACGATCAATCCAAACTGCTGAAAGACGTTCATTTCTTCGTCCTCTGCGCTGCAGTAATGAGTTGCCGGATACGATCTGCTTCAGCCTTTGAAAGTGTGCCGCCATTGAGCAGCGTGAGCACAAGGCCTTCTGGCGAGCCTTCAAACACCGTTTCAATCAGTCGCTGCACGCTTGATCGCTGCGAATCTTCGCGCGATACCGTCGGTGAGTAAAGAAAACCGTTTTCCCCTTCGCGATGTTTCAGCCACCCTTTATCTTCAAGCCGTACAACTTGCGTATGGACTGTATTTCGCGAGATCCCCCGTTTTTCATTCAGGAGCTTCCACACGTCGCCCACAGCACACTCTTGACGATCCCAGAAGACGTTCATGATCTCCCATTGAGTCTCTGATAACGCCGGAAGATCCCCCACACCAGACATCCTTGACTCCTGAAATGGCAATGTGAGCCCGCTTTTTGATTCGTGAACACTACAAGCGTAGGCGCACTCTACCTACGCTTGTAGGTGATCGTCAAGGCGGACAAGTTGAGTTTCCCGCAAGGATTCTTCGTTATGAGTTTCGCGAGCTTTCGTCACACCTCATCAACGACTTCCAAACACAAGACTCTTCCTGCACAATACGCACGAATCACGCGTCTTGTGCGAACCCGTTTAGAATTCGAATGATTTGTAACTTTCGATTGGACTATGTGCCACGGTTCGCCGGAAACGCGTTATGTGTGTTGTTTCCTGTTTCCGGAAAATAGTCTGTATGTCATCAATCCCCCGACGAGCGTCCTCTACGAGTCGCGTTGAGACTCATTCCACTACAATTCTCGCCGTCAGACATCGGGGCCAGGTGGCCCTCGGTGGTGATGGTCAGGTAACATACGGCTCGAATATCTTGAAGGCAGACACTCGCAAGGTCCGCTGGATTCTCGACAAGAAAATGCTGGTTGGGTTTGCAGGTTCCACGGCAGATGCGTTTGCCCTGCTGGAACGATTTGAAGCCAAGGCGAAGAACTTTCCAGGAAATCTGCCACGGGCGGCAACCGAGTTAGCTCGCGAATGGCGGACAGATCGCATTCTGCGACGACTCGAAGCAATGATGATTGTCGCGGATCCCGACCATAGCCTGCTGGTGACAGGACAGGGTGACGTCGTGCAACCAACAGACGGCATTCTCGGAATCGGATCCGGCGGTAACTTTGCTGTGGCGGCAGCACGTGCACTGATCAAACACTCATCACTTTCGGCGGCCGAGATCGTGCGCGAGTCGCTTCGTATCGCCTCTGAAATCGACGTCTACACGAACGAAAACATCGTTGTCGAAGAATTCAAGAGTTCAAACTGACCTGCCAGAGATTTGCATCAACGCGTGAAAGCAAGAAGTACTATGCGTGACATGACACCTCGCCAGATTGTGGCGGAGTTGGATAAGCACATTGTTGGACAGGATGCTGCCAAGCGAGCCGTCGCGATAGCACTCCGCAATCGATGGCGGTGGCAACAGCTTCCCGAAGATGTGCGACGTGACATTACTCCCAAGAATATCCTGATGATCGGCCCGACCGGTGTGGGCAAGACAGAAATCACTCGACGCCTGGCGCAACTGATTGGCTCTCCCTTCGTCAAAGTCGAGGCGACACGTTTTACCGAGGTGGGTTACGTCGGTCGTGATGTTGAAAGCATGATCCGGGAACTCGTCGATGCTTCCATCAATCTGGTCAAGCAACGAAAGCGAACGGAAGTTGAGCAGCAGGCGGGAAAGAACGTCGAAGAACGATTACTCGACCTGCTGATTCCTCACGAACCGCTTATGCCGGTCCCATCGGCTGAAGATCAACCCTCAGATTCCGTCAACGATGCAGAAGCAAAGCATGAACGAACGCGAGAGAAGTTCCGGACGATGCTCCGATCAGGCTCGCTGGAAGACAAACAAGTGGAATTGACGGTTCCGCAGCGCCGAATGCCTGTGCAGGTCTTTTCCAATATGGGCCTGGAACAAATGGACGTCGACTTCCAGCAGATGTTCGAAAAGCTGATGCCGAGGCAGCACAAAGATCGAAAGGTCACCGTCAGGGAAGCACGGCTGATACTGATGGAGCAGGAGGTAGAGCAACTGCTCGACAAGGATGCGATTCACGAAGAAGGGTTGAGGCTGGCGGAAGATAGTGGCATCGTGTTTCTGGACGAAATCGACAAGATCTGCGGTGAGTCCGAAGGACGGCACGGAGCAGACGTCAGTCGGCAGGGAGTTCAGCGAGACCTGTTGCCGATCGTTGAAGGAGCGACCGTTCAGACTCGTTATGGATCGCTTAAAACCGATCACATCCTTTTCATCGCCGCCGGTGCATTTCACTCTTCCCGGCCTGCCGACCTGATGCCAGAACTGCAAGGGCGTTTCCCTATCCGGGTGGAACTGAAGGATTTGACCAAGGCAGACTTTCTGCGAATATTGACGGAGCCGTCGAGTTCCATCACCCGGCAGTCACAAGACCTTTTGCGCGTCGATGGAATCGAACTGGTTTTCACGCAGGATGGTTTGGCGGAACTGGCAGAGATCGGCTGGCGAGTCAATCAATCCACACAGAATATTGGTGCTCGTCGGCTCTACACGGTAATGGAGCGGCTTCTGGAGAATGTCAGTTACGAAGGCCCCGATTCACGCGGTGCTATCATCACAATTGACCGAGCATTCGTGCGGGAACAGTTGGAAGAGATCAGTCAGGATGAAGATTTGAGCAAGTTTATCCTTTGAAAAAGGTAGAACGGACTGAGTTCGTCGCACGCTAACCGTCGTGCGACGTTCACGGTCGGTGCAACCAAGCCGGTTCCGGAATTCCATTGGATCACGTAAGGAGGCAGTTCTGATGACGACAACATTGGCCGAGGCACTCGCAAAAATCGGAGTTCCTGCAAATCCGAACGCAATCTGGATTGGTGCGGCCAGTGTCAACGGAACAGGCCCATCTCTGCAGAGCCGTTCACCGATTGACGGATCCATCCTGGCAACGATCAACGCAGCCACAGCGAACGAACTTGCTCCAGTGATAGCTGCCACCGGAACGGCATTTCAGACCTGGCGAATGATTCCCGGCCCTCAACGTGGAGAATTTGTACGGCGCGTGGGGAATCGGTTCCGGGAATTCAAATCCGAGCTTGCTGCGATCATCTCCTGGGAAGCGGGAAAGATCACGCAAGAAGCACTTGGTGAAGTTCAGGAAGTGATCGATATCTGCGATTTCGCTGTCGGTCTCAGCCGTCAATTGCACGGACTGACGATCAGCAGCGAGCGACCACAGCATCGCCTGGCGGAACAATGGCATCCGCTCGGCCCCGTTGGTGTCATCACAGCCTTCAATTTTCCTATGGCTGTCTGGGCCTGGAATGCAGCGCTCGCCTGGGTCTGTGGCGACCCCGTGATCTGGAAACCTTCGGAAAAGACGCCACTCTGCGCGATTGCCTGTCAGGCGATTGTCGCGATGGTTCAACGAGAAATGCCCACCATTCCCGCCGCCGTGTCGGCACTGGTTGTCGGTGGCCGCGACGTAGGCGAGGCTCTGGCAGACGCCCCCGAACTTCCGTTGATCTCCGCCACAGGATCGACGGCCATGGGGCGGTCTGTCGCTCAACGAGTTGCCAGCCGCCTCGGGCGTTCGCTGCTTGAGCTTGGTGGAAACAATGGCATGATCGTGACCCCTTCTGCTGATCTGGAACTGACGACGCGAGCGATCGTCTTTTCAGCTGTGGGAACCTGTGGCCAGCGCTGCACGACTCTGCGTCGCCTGATTGTCCACGAGAGTCTGGCAGATGATCTGATCCAGCGACTCAAACGGATCTACTCACGACTTCCGATAGGTAACCCTCTGGACAGTACGACATTGGTTGGGCCATTAATCGATGAATCGGCCTGGATATCCATGCAGAGTGCATTGGCATCTGCTCGTTCAGAAGGAGCCGACGTTTTTGGTGGAGAACGAATTGTTGACGGCGTTCCTGCTGGAGGAGTCTACGTCAGGCCTGCACTTGTGCAGATTGCGTCGGGAAACGGAATCGTCCAGCACGAAACATTTGCGCCGATTTTGTACGTGCTCACGTATCGGACGCTGGAGGAAGCGATCGACATTCATAATCGCGTTCCCCAGGGACTGGCTTCGTCGATCATGACGGGAAACCAGCGAGAAGCCGAATGGTTTTGCTCGCCTGCTGGTTCCGATTGTGGAATCGTCAACGTCAATGTTGGGCCGAGTGGAGCGGAAATCGGGGGTGCCTTTGGTGGTGAAAAGGCCACTGGTGGAGGCCGCGAATCGGGTTCCGACAGTTGGAAGGCCTACATGCGCCGGGCGACCAACACGATCAACTATTCCACAGACCTGCCATTGGCGCAAGGGATTCGATTTGAATTGTGAGTTCGAGTGCGGGTCGCACTTCCGCGTCGCGTCGGAGCATGGGATTGACGCTGCTGTATGATGCCCGCGAGAAGCTGCACTTAAATTCAACGCGATCCCGCGCTGCAACCAGATTTCTGCAGATTTTTCTCTGACATCACTGCGGAAATCTGTCATGATATTGTGACAACTTCATTTTGCATTTCATTTCGCATTTCTTTTTGTCGTTGCAGGAGTTGAGTCATGGAAAAATCACCTCGATCTGAACGTTCGAAATCTCTGCGCCAGATGACATTGCTGGCACTCACATGGATTGCCTTTCAACTGACGGGGTGTGGCAAGGTTCCGACATGGAACGAATTGACGGGTGGGGGGAGTAAGCCCGCGCCTGTTTCAACCAGGACGGTCCCGTCAACGACAGAAGTCCTACCGGGGCAACCAGCCGGTCCAATGACGACATCGCCCGATCCTGCACAAACACTGGCCTGGTTCAAGGCACTCTCGCCACAGCAGATGACCGATCAGGGGTTCGCTCAACTGACATCTATTGCCAGCGGGTTGGAAGCCATTACAGAAATCAACGCTAACGGCAGCCTGGTCACAGACACAGGGTTAGCAGAACTCGGCAAACTGCCTGCTCTGCAAAAGCTGTCACTCGACAACACATCCGTCACCGATGCCGGAATGAAGTCGTTACAGAAGGTCGGTGCTCTTCAGTCATTGGCGATGAACTCAACAAAGATTACAGCGGCAGGGATTGAGCATCTGGCAGGACTGCCCACGTTAAAGCGACTGGAACTTGTTGGCTGCAAACTCAGCGAACCGGAATTCGCTGCAATCGGGAAGCTGCCTGCAATCGAAGTGCTGGTCCTGAACCGGATGACGAGTCTCACCGATAGCGGCCTGGATGCCATCTGCGAAGCCAGTACTCTCAAGGTGCTGCAATTGAACGAGTGTTCCAGTGTGACGGACAAGGGGCTTGCGGCACTCGCAAAAGTGCCGGGGTTGGAGGAACTCTATCTGAGCCGCATCGGGATTTCCGGAACGGGCATCGGTGCTGCGATCAGCAAGGGTGGTCTGAAGTCGTTGAAGGTGCTTGTTGTTTCGTATGCCCCCATTGCGGTTGCTGGCGTACGAGCCATCAACAGTATCAAGACCCTGGAACGTCTTGAATTTGCTTTCGTACCGGGCTTCAACGATACGGCGCTTGTGGAATTGCTCAAAGGATTGAACAACCTGAAATACCTGGATGTGGAAGCATCGCCGCTGCTGACAGGACAGGGCTTCAAGACGATCAAAGCGACGACCGACAGCCTGGAAACACTCGCCATTCAAAACACGAACGTAAATGACCTGGGGTTAAGTTTTCTGAAGTCCCACAAGAAGTTGAAGTTCATTGACGTCAGCAATACCCACGTCACGCTGATGGGGGTCCAGCAATTCAAGCAACTGCTGCCTGGATGCGTGATACTTCATGCTGGAATCCGGCACTAAATTACGAGCAGCCAACTCAGGCATACTGTATGCGTACGCCCATTCGCCGACGTATGATCGACGTGTTTGCGGCTGTGATTGTTGTCGTATTTGCTCTCGATACGTTGCCCTGTACACCGGGTTTTGTTCGCAACGGATTGGAGCCATTTCTGGATGGCACTGGACTGTGGCAGGGGACATGGAGTCTGTTTGCTCCGATTCCGGACTCCAGAAATCATCGATTGCGAGCAGATCTGCATTATGCAGATGGAACGCATCAGGTCTGGATGTCACCCGATTGGCGTTCACAGTCAAACTGGAAACGATTTATTGGTCACCGCGAGTCGGAATTCCTGGAGAAGATTTCAGATGAAGTGAATCAGCTGGCTTGGAGTGACTTTGCGTTGTCGGTCGTACGACAGGATGGGTTAAGGCTGAAAAGCCGCCAAATGCCAGAAAAGATCTTGTTGTCCGTCATGTGGGAGGACATTTCGCCGCCTAAAGGCGACGTCTGGAATCCTGCACCAATGCCCGTGAACGACTGGCAGGACGGCGTTTTTTATACATGGCACAGAGATATTGAAAACTGACAAATGTTGCATTTGCGTCCGCGCGGATAACGCGGGCGAGAATGAATGTCCGTTCGGCGTGCTTCCGAGTAATTGACCGGAACCACACCACTCTACTCGTAAGATGCGAAGTAGTGTCGCAAGCGACTTCGCTGCATGCCCTTGCGGGTTAGCGATCGTCCGTATTGGTGCTGGAAATGAAATAGCCCCACCATGCCAACACACGGAGCAACTTCTGCAACGAACCTCAGAACAATCACAACACAGCTCACTCCATGTGAGCTTATTTAAGTAAATGTGTCAAAATGGTCCACAAAATATCTGCAAGAACACTCTTGAAGTGCGATAATAAGTTCTGTATGCTTTCGTTTGCACCATTTCACGTCGCACATCTCGACAGTGGCTACCATCATGCAACGCCCATGCAATCTTGCTGTTTCAATGTGTCTGCTGATGCTCTTTGCAGTGAACGTCGCGACGAACCCGTTTTTGCCTCGTGTATCAGCCCAAGAGTCGCCTTGCCAGGGGCCTGCGCCGTGTTCGGGTGCCACTTGTTGTGAGAGTTGCGGCTGCTGGATTTGCCCGTGAGGACGTGATGATTCCCCGGTTCAGGTTCATTCAGCGAACGGCAGTGCAGTGGTTTGCGTTCTGAGGATTTTGCTATCTAGTTAATTGGTAGGTGTTGGAATGAGCAGGTGTGCTGGCAGGTCGATCTGTGGCTTTCTCGATGCACTAACGGTTTGCTTAATCGCTACGATGGTGTTGTTTAATTTCGGATTGCTTCCCGCGCCTGGGCTTGAAAAAGCTGCTCTTGCGGCTCGCTACCCTTGCTACGCGCCTTCGGGGGCAGGGGTAGGCTGTCCTCCAAACTGCCTCACCATACTTGGAAACTGTACTGTAACTCCCCCGCTTCCTGCCACGGGTTTGACGACTACTTGTGTGCTGGCGTTCGGTGTCTGCGGGCCCGGCACCTTTGGTTGTCCCGGGACCGTTCCTTTCGGAAACCCGCCGGTTCCGCGGGGTTGCACTTGCACAGTCAGTGGGAATTGGTGAGGCCGCTACGCGCTGAAGGAATTTCTGAAGACGTACATTTAGAATGAGTGGGGCGTAGTTTTGGCACAAAGTCTCTGGCAAGGACAACGGTGTAAATTGCTGAAGTTCAACTTTGGTTGTTTCGCGGTCTTGCTCACGGCTGGTTTAAGCAGCGTTTCTTCAACGACGGCTGCGGACAAGAGTGAGGCCGTGAAGGTCGCTATTCTTCGGCACTCGGAAGCTATTTCACAGATTGACTCATATCATATTAAGCTCGAAACGCATTCGAGTCACCTTGAAGGGTTGCCAGATTCAGATTCTCTGAGATTTGGCCAATACGTGATTGGCGGCGACAGGCGGCTTGTTCACGAATCGACTACGGAAATCTGGCAGTCAGATACTCAAAGACGTTGGATCGACAGAACGTTTTTTTCTGTAGGGGAAAAAGGGGTATTGGATTTTGGCCAGAATGGCCGGGTTTATGAATACAGTTTAGACAATTCTGCGATCCGGTTTTTATCAGGATGGGATTGGGAACACCGTCCCGCTCAGGTTCCGCTGGAAATCGCCCGAAGCTTTGATGAAGTCAGCTCCGTCAATTGCTCGATTTCCACGGCTGATCCCATCGTTATCGCTGACAAGACGTCTATGGATCGCGCCATTATCTGTTGGGACTTGTTGCCAGGGTGGTCGCTCGCCAGGTTGGCAGAGGCGTGCGAGATGGTTGAACTGCCCCAACCAGACTCAACGATCACTCGATTGCAGATTCGGTCCGTACCAGCCCCTGACATTTTAGCCAACGCCTCAACTTACGTGGGTGCCTTGATAGACCTTGATCATAAACACGGCTGGTTGATCTCTCGATTCGAATATGGTCAAGGGAAGTCATCAGTCGTTCGCCAAGCCAATCAGTTTCGACAGACGGAGAATGGGTTCTGGTATGTTTCCGAATGGGAATTCCTCAGTATGGGTCGACGCACTGATGTGATGGCGATACCCGTCTGTGAGATCAATCAGAATTTTGCACAAGACAAATTGCAAGTCCAGTTTCCTGAGGGGGCTCGAGTCAACGACGTTGGTGGTCGAGTTCATATTTGGGGCGCCGGCGGACCTAGGGAGTCTTTTCCCAGTTCCAAAGACTACCTCAATTATCAGCAGAAGCATGTGATCGAACATCAGCGTGGTACACCGCAGGCACCAACAATGAATGATCGGTCAGCGACAGATTTGATTATAGTGATCAACGTTGGGTTGATTGCTCTCGTTGCACTTCTCGCAAACGTGCGAAAACGGTTGTCGGCCCAGCCATGAGAACTTCGGGAACGTCCTGCCCGCATCATTACTTTCGCGCCAGACTGCGATTCGAACCGCAGGCAGCCTGTCGGTGCATCGACCTACGCGCGAAATTATTCTATGGCTTTTGCCGCGAGCGTGCCGTGTGCATAACGCATACCCCAAACGACGCTTTTGGGTGGTGTTCTGCGAAATGAGAGTTCATTACTGGAATGGTGCCGCCTGGGGCGGATTCAGCTTTGTCGTCGCGTCTTGTATTTGGTGGAACGGAATTATTTGGTGGGATGCGTTGAGTATCAGCCATGAGGAATCCACGCATGCATTAACATTTGATCCGCCGTTTCTCAGCGGAGAACAGGCTTGGATTTTACCTGGCGATTCACAGGAATTTACAGTGACGCTGAAGAACACGGAGTCCAATGAAGTCTGGATTGACGACTTACGGTTTTCATGTTCCTGTGCGAGCGGGTCAATCAACGGAAGAAGCCAATTCCCCGTGCGAATTCCTGCGCGGGATTCCGTACCCGTGAAAGTTGACATAACTTCACGGAAAGGCGAACGAGGTCCGCTTGAGGTCAGATTTGGTGTTGTCGGTCGGATTGGTAACCAACGTGTGGACGTGGGATCGGTTGTCGCAGTTCGGTTCGTTCAGCACCTGAATGCCGAGCCAGCGCCTCTTGTGTTTGGTAAAACCAGACACACCGACGCGAAACATGTGGAAACAATTGAACTGTGGTTTCCCAAAGATGGTGAGGAACCACAGAATGAATTGATTGTCGAATCAGACGATCCATCCATTTCGGTACTTGTGAGACGATTTCCAACTGCTCAAATGATTCGTGACAACAAAAACCAAAGGATGACGTTCGCACAACTCGATGTGACTCTCGATCCGAAAATTGCACCAGAGCGGATGAGGGCGACCGTCGTCGTTCGATCGGGCGTCCATGAGTTGCGCATTCCTGTGGTCGCATTCGTTGAACAGCAGGGAGTGGTGTACGGTTCAAAATGATTGAAATGCAAGAAACGCAGCTAGATGCAGTTTTGAAACCAGACAAGGCGATCTCTCGTGAGCGGACGAGACAGATTGACTGGTCGAATTGGCTGATCTGGATTTCTGCGTTTGCGCTCGCCGCAGTCGTGTCGCGAAATGGCTGGGAGGCGTTTCAGCAGCACCAGCGCAGCCGATCAGTTCGTTGCGACCTGCCGGTTTTCGATTTCGGTGAGGCGTTTGTCGGTGACATTATCGATCACAGCTTTCATGTCATCAACGTCAGTCGAACCTCACTTGAGATCGGAAAAATTCAGGTGTCCTGCGGTTGTACCACTGTTGCAAACGAATTGGAGGGGACCGTCATCGGTCCCGGCGAGGCGTTCGACATTCCCGTAAAGTTGACACTGGCAGGTGTCGATGATGGTGAGTTTCAGCGTCCCGTTGATGTTCGCTTTGCTGGAGAACCGACACTGCATCTCAAATTGCGGCTCAAGGGCCGTGTCTCAAATCGCTGGAGCTGGTCTAAAGAGACAGTGATCTTCGACGGAATTCGCACAGACGAAGTGGCTTCTCGGGTGGTCGAACTCACCCGACATTCCAGGGTGCCTGGTGGTCAGATACCCGAAAAGTTTGCAGTTTCAAAGGATTTTCTTCGTTTGGATGTCGAGAATTCCGGCTCGATTGAGGTCGGAGCGACGCGCCGACTCAAAATCATGACAGTCCCTCCGCTCTCGCCGGGTCGCCATGAGGCGATAATCTATGCGTCGGGCTCCGTTACTTCCGAGCCGATTCCCCCCGTCAGGATCATCCTGATTGTCGCTGAGTGACATTGATGGGCTTGGACGTCTCACCGTGTGTCGCCGACGGTCCGTCGGGGGTATTCCGATATTCCATGTCTGTCTTCTGACTGTTCCGCCCTTTCGTAGATGAGGCTTCTCATCTCGTCGCGAGAATCATTCACTGCCAGTTCGGTACGCATGATCGACATCGAGTCAATTCCTTCTGGCATGCGATTGATTGCCGAATTCCAGTTATTCCGCTTGTAAGGCAAGTTCGTGCACGGGGGCTGAGTGAATGCATCAAATCCGTGGAAAATCACGGCCTCCCAAAACTTGACATGTTTATCCTGTTTTGGTAAACATGCAAAAGCTGAATGTATTATTCACCTTTTGGAAAGATGCGATGCGGCTGGCGTTACAGACGGACTACTCCCTTCGAACGCTCATGTTTCTGGCGGCGAGACCTGAGCGGCAGACCATCAAAGCCGTTTCAGAGTTTTTCCAGATTTCTGAGACGCACGTTGGAAAAGTGGTCAACCAGTTGGCCAGGTTGGGATACGTCCGCAGTATTCGCGGAATTGGCGGGGGATTGGAACTGGCCAAGTCAGCTGACGAAATTTCCATCGGCGAAGTCGTACAAGCCATTGAAGGAAACATGCATCTGCTGGAATGCGTTGGCATCGAAAACGTCTGCGTCATCCAACAGCATTGCAAACTGCGAACAGTTCTGAATCGGGCTGAACAGATTCAAGTGGAGTATTTGAACTCTGTCAAATTGTCCGATGTGCTGCCGTTTGGTCCACCCAAACGAGACCTTTCTCAACCCAGGAAAAAACCTCACTCCGGTTCCGAAAGTGTACGAACTGCGCCGAAACAAACTGCGCCGAAACGGGCCGCAAGCAAACGCACCAAGCCTGGATCTGAACAGGCTGGCAAATAACGCAAGGCAATTTAAGGTCGCTTACCTGGTGGAGGCGATCATCGATTGATGGTTCTTGTGAAAGGTCGAACGATGACACGAAGCGCTCACAGATGGACATTTCTTGGCACGGCTGCTCTGGTGATTACGGGACTGGCCTGGGGAATGCGTAGTAACGCGCTGGGCGACACCAAGGCCGAGGATCCCGCCGTCGAACGCGCTCGCCAGCAGATCAAGATGCTGGACGACATCTACAAGACATCGGTCGTTGCAATCACCGACAAGTACGTCAACAAGGAAACGGATCTTCCAGCCGCGACTGTCGCAATGGCCCTATTTGACGCCATGAAAAGCAAGGGATGGCACGAATGCCGCCTGATCGATGCCACAGGGAAACCCTACGAAGATAAGAATGTCGCCAAGGACGATTTCGAAAAGGCCGCAGTGAAGGCCCTGACCAGCGGCAAAGACTATTATGAACAACTGGTTCAGGTTGACGGGAAACCGCGACTGCGAGCTGCGACCCCCGTTCCTGTCGTGATGAAGAAATGCACGATGTGCCACGAAAACTACAAGACCGTCAAAGCAGGAGCAGCCGTTGGCGTGATCACGTACAATGTTCCCGTCAAATAGCACCAGATTAAAACCGGGGTCACTGTTTGGTGATCCCGAAATCTGCCCCGCGTCGAGGCACCTCGACGCGGGGCATTTCATTTCTCGCACTGAGGCGAACTCGTCTTCGATGAACGATTCTCTGCACGTTTCTGCATGTTGCAGCGTCTGTTCAGCGAGTCCCGCAGAGCCTTGACTCACTTACCTCTCTCTGACTGGTCGGCACGGCGATTGTCGGGTAGGCTCAGCATTGTTGGTGGTCTGGACCACCGAAAATGTTGAGTTTTCTTGTTTGGAGTCGCCGTCCCGTGTCTGAATCAGTCCCCTCGGCCGAGGACGAGTCTGCGGCTCTCAGTGTCTGGGATGCAGTCAGCCTGATCGTTGGCATTGTCATCGGATCGACGGTCTTCAAGATGTCGGGAACGATCTTCGCCAACATGCCCGACCCGTGGACTGGTCTGGGGATCTGGGCCGTCTGTGGCGGGCTTTCGTTCGTGGGTGCGCTCTGCTACGCCGAACTGGCAACGACCTATCCGCGCCTTGGTGGCGAATACAATTATCTGACTCGCGCCTTCGGACCCGGGGTCGGCTTCCTGTTTGGCTGGTCACAACTGGCAATTATCCAGACAGGCAGCATTGGAGCTCTTTCGTATGTCTTCGCGGAATATGCCGCTCGAGTCTTCAATGCTCCTGAATCAGCTGTCGTCTGGTTTGCACTGGGGGCGGTCGTTGGATTAACCGGTTTGAATTGCCTGGGAATTCGTTCCGGAAAATGGACTCAGAACCTGCTGACCTGCGCCAAAGCGATTGGCCTGCTGATGCTGATTATCGGGGGACTCAGCGTCACCGGAACCACATCGATGGAAGTCGTAAAACCGATTGATGGCCCTGGCTGGTCTCTATCGATGATTCTCGTACTTTACGCCTACGGAGGCTGGAATGACGCAGCGTTTGTCGCCGCCGATGTCCGTGATCGTAAACGGAATATTCCTCGATCTCTTCTGCTGGGGATTGGAGCAATCACGGTTTGTTATCTGTTAGTGAATGCCGCGTACTTGACCACGCTGGGGTTTGAAGGACTACGCGCTTCGCGACAGCCAGCAGGCGATGCCATGGCAAAAGTTTATGGTCGCTTCGGAGAACGTGCCATCAGCGTGATGGTAATGGTTTCTTCGTTAGGGAGCGTCAGCGGGTTGATTTTCTCTGTAGCACGACTCCATGCGACCGTAGGAGCTGATCATCCCGCGTTCAGCTTGCTTGGTCGCTGGTCCCGCTGGTCCAAGGCCCCTGTCTGGTCGCTTTTTGTGCAGGGAGCAATCGCTGGTTTGATGATTCTTTGTGTTGGGACGCCGACGGGCCGAAATGCCGTGGACCGACTTCTGGCAAAGGTCCATGCCAGTCCCGTTCCATGGAACGAATACTACGGAGGCTTTGAAACGTTATACGCTGCTTCCGCCCCGATTTTCTGGTTGTTTTTTCTGGCAACGGGCGTTACCTGTTTTGTGTTGCGACTGAAAGACCCCGATATCGAACGCCCCTTTCGTTCGCCCCTGTTTCCACTTTGCCCTCTGATTTTTTGTGGAATGAGTCTGTTTGGTCTGTACTCAGCAACGATGTATGCGCTGCCCTTGCTGCCACTGATCGCGGTTCCATTCCTGTTGGGAATTCCGCTCTATTTTCTCAGCCAGAACTTACGTCGGCGTGGTTAGGGCATCTCTCGTGTAAGTCTGGCATCCCGCAGACAACACACTCAGGCACCGAATCGACGTGATTCGGAAGCACGACTCGGCCCGTTCACGTTCGGTTCCACAGGGAAATCTTGATGCGTGTGCTTGCGAGACTGTGACTTGCTCCGTCAAATGTAGCTTGGCTGATGTTTTGAGAATGTGATCCCTGCCTACGACGTTTCTGGGATCGGCTTCAACTTGAATCTGTTTTCTGTCCAACTGGGATATCTGGTATGAACCTAAGTGATCTGACCTGGCCTGAAGTCGATAAGCTTTCTCGCGACGTACCTGTCATCGTCCCGGTTGCCGCGCTGGAACAGCATGGACATCACCTGCCAGTATTTACTGACAGTATGCTCCTCGGCGAAGTGGTGCGACGTGTCGGCGAAGCGACGCATGACAAGGTCGTGATCACCCCCTTGATGTGGCTGGGAAATTCCCATCATCACATGGAATTTCCCGGAACGCTTTCGGCATCGCCCCGAATGTATCTCGATCTTCTCAACGACCTGACTGATAACCTGTTGTCACACGGCTTTCGCCGCATCGTCTTTTTGAACGGGCATGGCGGAAACACGACTCCGGGCAAACAGGCGATTTTTGAAGCTCGTCAGCGTCATCGCAGCCGGAAGGATCTTCTGCTGCTGTTCACGACCTACTGGGACAACGCCAATCCCAATGCCGGCCGGAAAGATCTTGTGCAATCGCAGATGGGACATGCCTGTGAATGGGAAACCTCCATGATCATGCGACTGACGCCTCATCTGGTGAAGGACATCACAAAGCTGACCGAAGTTCACTTCGGGTTTGCGTTTGAACCTGCCTATCGCGGTTGGATCACCAAGGACCGTACAGTTCCCGGTCACATTGGCAGCCCGCAGCATGCGTCTGCTGAAAAAGGGGAATATCTGTTCCAGACCTTTTCCGCAGGTGTGGTCAAGCTGCTCGAACAAGTCATCGCCTGGGACGGCCACTCGTGGGAAATGGGAACCTGATGGCAGAGGCAACTGAAACCGAACGCTCACAACTCTGGATCTGGTGGGTCTGTGGATTGCTGCTGCTGGCAAGCACTATCAACTACATGGACCGGCAGACGCTGTCAAATACGGCCGTCCGGATCAAAACAGAGTTGAACCTGAACAATGAACAATATGGTTCATTGGAAACGGCGTTCGGCCTCGCGTTCGCCGTCGGAGCGAGCGTTTTTGGGTTTATTGCCGACAAGACAAGTATTCGGTGGTTATACCCGGCTGTTCTGCTTCTCTGGTCCGCGATGGGTTTTCAAACAGGGTTTGTCGGGACGTACAGCGATCTGCTGCTCTGCCGGCTGTTGCTCGGCTTCTTCGAAGCAGGGCACTGGCCGTGCGCCCTGAAGACGACTCAGCGACTACTTCCAGCAGACCGCAGAACTCTGGGAAACAGTGTCCTGCAGAGTGGCACGGCGATTGGTGCCATGGTCACTCCACTGATCATCCGGGCGATGTTGACGGACGAGGCCGGAAGCTGGAGACTGCCATTTCAGATTGTCGGTGCCATTGGACTCGTCTGGGCAGCGCTCTGGATGATGACCATGTACGGCGCCAATGGACGGGACCTCGATTCGAAGGTTACCACTTCACCCGGTCATGCAGGCGACAATGACGGTTCGAATTCTGCAGGCAATAGTTCGAACCAATCTTTTTTGAGCGTGATCTGCTCGCGCAAGTACATCACTCTCATCATCGTGGTGATCGCAATCAATCTTTGCTGGCATCAGTTCCGAGTCTGGATGCAACTCTTTCTAACGAGTCGAGGATACAACGAAACTCAGTGCCTGGACGTCAATTTTCTATTCAATTTGATGACCGACGTCGGATGTATTTCGGCCGGTATCATCACGGCTATGCTTTCCAAATGCGGAATTGCCGCCCATCGAGCGAGGTGCTGGGTGTTTGGTGGTTGCTCATTGTTGGTGGCCTCTGGGGGACTCATTCCGTGGCTGGACCAAGGACCAATGTTGATCACTGTGATCTTGATTGTCGGTCTTGGATCGCTCGGTTTGTTCCCGTGTTACTACACTTTTACGCAGGACTTGTCGGTGAAGCACCAGGGGAAAGTGACAGGAACGCTGGGGACAATCGCCTGGATTTTTCCGTCTCTCTGGCACAAGGAATTCGGCCGCTGGGTCGATGTTCACAAGTCGTATGACATCGGGATGTTTCTCGCCAGTCTGATGCCCCTGGTCGCATTCGCAGCACTGATGCTGGTCTGGCCTACGGAACAGCCCAAGGCTTCTCACGCGGACTGATGCCATGCCCCGTTTGTTCCTGGGGAATTTTGAATTCGAGCACCGTTTGGCTGATCTCTCCCGTCAGTTGTCCAGAAATCTGGAGCGAATCAATGCTGAGCTGGCAATGTCGTGGCTGGCGATTGCTGACGATGGCGATCTGATCTGGACTCCTCAGCAGATCGAACCAGAGTTTTTGGACCGACTGAGACAGTCGGGACTTCCAACGGTCATTCCCGTGACATCCCTGGACCATCTTCCGGCCGATCTTGAAGTCGTTCCGTGGGGCTGGACCGATGAGGTCCGTCGTTTTTGTGATGTACGCGGCTGGCGCCAAAATATCCCGTCGCAAGCTGCCGTACGAGCGACAAATTCACGCAGATTCTCCAGTGATCTCGAACAAGAGTGGCAGGTCGGATTGGCTGGTGCCGGGCAAGTCGGGTCACTGGATGATGTTCAGCAACGAATCAAACAGTTCGACCCGGCGTCGCGATGGGTCATTAAAGCCGAGTTTGGGATGTCTGGACGCGAACGGATTGTCGGTTCAGGAATTCCAGGGGATTCGCAATCTCGCTGGATCCAGAAACGTCTGGAGGATGATGGGATTCTGTTCTTTGAGACCTGGGTGGACCGGATTTCCGAAGTGGGAATTCAAATCGAGATTCCTCAATCCGGCCCGCCCGTTCTAGTTGGTGTCGCCCCGCTGATGTCCGATGAGCGAGGTCAATACAGTGGCAGTGAGTTCGCCCCGAAAGCCGAAGATTCAATCCAGGCCACATGGGAAGCCGCGATCGCCATAAGCCTGCAGGCCGCCAGCAGAGCCCAGCAACTTGGTTATTTTGGACCGATTGGCATCGATGCCATGCTGTACCGCGATCAAAAGGGAGTAACCCGGTTTCGCCCTCTTCAGGATATTAACGCTCGCTGGACGATGGGCCGATTGAGCTTAGGATGGCGGCGATTTCTCAACGCGAATGAATCGGGATCATGGAGATTTGGGACTACAAATCTCTCGGATACGGCCAACTGTCGCGTGATTGAGACTTCACCGCGAACCATCGGCGGCTCTCCGGCACACCATGTCTCCCGAGTCATCTTTTGTCGGGACCAATGAAACGGCCAGCTACGCCGAGTCGCTTTGCAATCGGACGTTGCTCACCTTACCAGGCGTAGGTTTCCAGAATCATCCCCGGCTCGTATTGCTTCGCTTCACCAGACAGGTAGACCATCGCGTTTGCAGCAACTGTGCCACAAAGGTCTGACGATCCGTGCCACGGAACCAGCGACACGTGAGGCCCCGTTTTAGTCCAAGTCAGTCGAGCAGGGTGATAAGTTGGCCGATCGGCTCGAGCAGCATAGCTGTGCTCTAACTGCGCGGGAATTGCCTGCGGCAGCGCGTCGGATTCGCCCATCAATCGCCGGATCGCGGTTCGAACAAACAACTCACAGCAGACCATGCTGCTGACAGGATTACCCGGAAGGCCGAAGACATAATTCTGTTTCGCTTCACCAGACCGCTTGCCAAACCAGATTGGCTTGCCAGGCTTGATCTCGACTTTATGAAAGACTTCTACGACTCCGGCGGCAGTGAGTTCACTCGGAACCAGGTCGAGTGTTCCAGCCGAGACACCGCCCGAGAGGACCAGCACGTCCGATTGCAGGCCAACGGCGATCTTAGACCTGAGATCCTCGCGATCATCGCGAGCGATCCCGAGGGGTACCGTGATGGCTCCCGTCGCCTGAATTTGCGCAACGAGCATCGCCTGATTCGAATTGCGAATCTGACCTGGCCCCGGCTGCTCATCGACATTGACCAGTTCATCACCGGTAGCGAGAACAGCCACAGTCGGCCGACGGTGAACGAGCACGTCAGCCCGCCCCAGTTCAGCCAATGCTCCGATGCGAGCCCCATTCAACTTCAGGCCGGCTTGAAGGACTGTCGCGCCTTTACGTACCGATGTCCCCTGCCGCAGCAAATTGGCACCTGCGAAACCCGACCGGGTCACAACCCGAACGCGATCACCGTCACGCACCGTTTCTTCCACTTTGACTACCAGATCAGCCCCCGCCGGGATCGGTGCCCCTGTCATGATCTGAATGGCCTGTCCGGAACCGACCGGCTTCGTGGGAACTCGCCCTGCCGTGATCAGATCAATCACATCCAGCGTGGCTGCTCCTTCAACGAGGTCCGCCGAGCGAACGGCATAGCCATCCATCAACGACTTATCAAATGGAGGCGAATCACCCGATGCGACAACGTCTTCAGCGAGTGTTAATCCCAGCGATTCTGCCAGTGAAAGTCGTACTGGCGGCAGCGTTGCAATCGTCGCCAGAAGCTTTTCGAAGGCGGTGGCGATAGTCAGCATGAAAGAATTCTTTGCAAGTTTACCGCAATAGCGGCCAAACAGAGTTCGGGCATTTGGAAACGCTGGCCAATCCGATGTCCGGCCTATGGAGAAGGGAGTGGAACCTGTTCTGTCGACATCAGATATCCCACCAGATCTCGGATCTGGTCCGCCGTCAGGTTCTGCAGCAGGCCGTCTGGCATCACCGACAAATTCGTCTGCTTGATCTCTTCAATTTGCTTTCGATCCAGCGTGATTGGCTCCAATGCCGTTTGTAGAGTCAGCGTTCGTTCATTCTGTTCACTGATGACACCTGTCAGTACGCGACCGCTTTCCAGGACAACTGTGATCGCCCGGAAGTCGGCACCGACGCTGGCACTTGGATCAACCACGTTTTCCAGCAAGTAGTCGATGTTCTTGCGATTCGATCCGGTGATATCTGGACCAAGTTTGCGACCGACTCCGTAAAGGACGTGGCAGTTCGCACACGTTTTCTGGAACATCGCTCGACCTGCACTGAGATCCGCTTTCTTCAGAGAATCGCTCGTCAACTGCGACTTGTACTGGTCGATCAGAGTTTTCTTTTCTGCGGCTGTGACTCGGACATCCCCCCAGAGTTCTGTCAGGTCTTTCGTCAGTGCCTCATTCTCGAACGAGCGAATCTGGCGTGCATGATAGGCCGTGATTTCACTGGACTGAATCTTCTTGTCACGAACAGCCTGAAGCAGTGCCTTGGCATAGGCAGGACGTGATACAAGCGTATTGACCATTTCGGCTCGTTCCGTCAGGCCGAAGATTCCCGCTCGATTCAGAATCTGCTGTGGAGTATCCGGGTGATCGTACTGAGCCAACCCGCGAATCGCCTCCAGCATGATGGCTCGATCACCAAGAAGGTTGAACAGCGTCGGCACATAGTCCGCTGGCTTGCTCACCAGCAGAGCTCGCAAAGCCTGCCGACGTGATTCGGGCTCTGCCCCTCCGTTTGCCACAAGTTTTCGTAATTCATCGACGGCTCGCCCGTCGCCGAACACTACGCTCAGTCCCTGCAGGTGACGCTTCAGATCCGCAGAATCGACTTTGGCGAACTTGTCTACCGCCTGCGTCCAGCCAGCCGGGGCCTTGGCCTTCTGCCAGCCATTCAGACCTTGAGCCATCCCCGCAATGATCGCCGGGCCGTTCTTTTCGTCCTTCACAGCCAATTCGACCAGTCGATCAACTATCGTGGGATCACGTTCGATTTCCAGAGTTAATCGGCGAGCGATGCATTCTGTCACGAGTGGTATGCGCGACACCTTGGCCAGCGCCAACGCCCGAGCCGGGTCGCGAGGGACAGCAGGTTCGATACCGTACCACACCATCAACGGAAACATCCGGTCATTCGCGAAGTCGGATTTCGCCACCAGTGCCTCGGCCACCTGCCAGCGTTTGTCGAGCGGCAGGCGCTGCAGTGATGACGCAATGTGCAGTAGAACCAGTCCCGATGACAAGTTCACCATTCCTGATTTTGATTGCGAGTTGCCCAGCAGCATGCCAAGGAGTGTCTCGGTCAGTTTTTCACTGGAACTTAGGTCGATAGCGATCCCCAGTGCGGCAGCCTGGATATGTTCGTCGGCTGCCAATCCCTTCGGGTTCACTCCACTGATGCCAAGAGCGTGAAGCGTCTCCATCAGTCGCAGTTGCTGAGGTATTGTCGGATCATCATTTAACAACTTCTGCAGCGCTGCACGAGCGTCCGCAATGTCAGATGCTGCAGGAGCTTTCGCGAATCGTTCTGCCAGGACGCGCCGTGCCTGACGCGGCCACCAGGCATTCGTGTGCATTTGCAGCTTGACCAGTTCCGCATTCGACATCGTTGACAGGTCAAACGGAGGAACCTTTTTCGGCTGACCATAGGTCAGTCGATAGATGCGGCCACTCGTTCGATGAACACCGTCATGGTCATGGCATTCTCCAGTATCGCTCCAGTCAGCGATATAAACGCCCCCATCAGGTCCGGTGATCAAGTCCATCCCACGAAACCAGGTATCTTTCACAAAGCACATGTCAGGACCGCGTTTGGCCGTGTAGCCAGCTCCTTCCCGTACAGGAACGTCACAGTTGATTCGCAGACCGTGCAGGTTCAGTGTGTAGATCCGGTTGCGATACTCTTCAGGCCAGTTGTCTCCCTGATAGATCATCAGTCCGATGTGAGCATGTCCCCCCCCGGCAGCACTGGTCTTGTCCGTCACACCTTTGCGAACGTCTCCCCACGATTCACCAGTGTCCCAGTGAACGTGGTCCGCCGTCTGCTCGATCAGTTGATACGTATGCGGGTTCATGTCGACGCCATACATGCGTCGCACATGAGCCCCCGGAATCACATGCCACAGATGGCCGATGACCGTATTGATGACAAATTGTTCGCCATGCTGATCAAAGTCGTATCCCCACGAGTTTGTCATTCCGTGCATCACGGTCTCGACCGTTCCGCGAGTGGGGTGGTATCGCCAGACACCCGTATTGATCTTGATTCGCTGGGATTCTCCAGCACCGGGCTTACCGATACTGCTGGTCGCCTGAATTCCGTGGCGAGCATAAAGCCAGCCGTCCGGTCCCCATTTCAAACCGTTCGCAGGAGTGTGTCCGACGACACCTTCATTCATGCCATCGAGGACGATTTGAGGGGCAGCATCTGGAACGTCGTCGCGGTTGGCATCGGGAATGAATAGCAGGTTTGGCAGACAGATTGCCCAGACACCGCCATAACCGACTTCAATGCTGGTCAGCTTTCGTGCGGAATCCCAGAAGACTGTTCTTTTGTCATGCTTTCCATCGCCGTCCGAATCTTCCAGAACAACGATGCGATCTCGCTGGTTAGGATCAAATCCACCCGCTCCACCACCAGCCCAACTGTAATTCTCGGCAACCCACAACCGTCCTCGCTCATCTGTCGTGATGGCGATCGGATTCTGAACATTCGGCTCGGCAGCAAAAACCGACAGAACAAATCCGGGCGGCAACTTCGCCGTCGCAACCACTTCGTCTGGAGCCATCGGCGACGTCGTGGCCTTTTCCGTATTCTGGGGAGTCGGGAAATCATCCGCTCGCAACGAGGTAGAATTGCTGAGCATTACCAGGGTCAGCAAAACGAACGACATCTGAATTCGGCGCATGTGGAGTGTTCCATGAATTGTCAGGGAAAAGATGCGCTGATTATTGCGGCGCCGCTACGGCATGTCGAGGAACCTGCGTGACGCGACGGGATCGACATGAAATCGCAGTCAAACTTCATCCGAGGGAATCGCGACGAGTCCGTGTCGCGTCGAAACATGGGTTAGCCGCTGCAGTTTGATGCCCGCGGGACGCCACACCTAAACGGAATGCGCTCTAAGGCAATGATTACCAGCGCAGGACCGACGTAACGGAACCGGTGGCGATAGCGATTCGGTTTGAGTACATCAAATCGACTCCACCCAGCAGCGACCAGAATTCGTTGAATCGAACTTCCATCCCCTGTCCAATGATTGCATAGTTCTGTCCCATGCGGGTTCCATGGGATTGAAAGCTGCCGCCCGCAGGCGCGCCATCGAACGACGCACTGATGATTCGATCGTTGCTCAGCAGATCCGAGACAAATCTGAGATGGGTATACGGCGTCCAGACCGTGCCACCCTCAGTGACCCACGCGTCGGTCAGGAATCGAGCACCGACATTCGCTCGCAGGGAATGAGCACGCGTTCGATCGACAACCAGTGCCGCAGCGCCACCCGATTCGTCAAACGGTTGCTGAAAAAGATACAGGTACTGCAGTCCGACCAGCGGCTGAAGATGGAAGACTCCCATTGTGAGGTTCAGTCCGGTTTCCAGGCTGGCCCCTGCTTGAGTTCCCGAGAAATTCGAGTTGATTGTCTGTGTCAGGCCAGACGTCACAACATGACGCGTGGTGGAATAGGTATTCGATCCGTAGTTCCCAGTCGCCAGGATGTAGCCGAATTCGTCGTGTTTGATTCCGTAGCCACCGAACTGATACGAGGTGAGGTTTCCACTGGCGCCGAACCCATCACGGTATCCGGTATATGATGCTCCCCCCGCGAAGCCCAGTCGGCCCGTTTCGTCCGCTCCCAGGTCGAGACCAATCAGTCCCCCGCCCTGGTTATAATTCAGCGAGCCTCCATTGCCATCGCTGCGAATACGACCGGCCGTTCCGTATCCCATTTGCCAGCCACGTCCCATATCACTCTCGGGCGACTGCCCACGTACAATGGTACCATCAGATACAGAATCGGTTTCGCCGAGCAAGAACTTCCCATTCGAGACCAGAGCACTCGTAACTCGCTGCTGATACTGGTTACCAGCCTCCAGGGCAAGCGTCTGCAAACCGCCATACACCTCGCCGCTCAATTGATCCATCGACTGCTGCTGTTGAGCGACCGTTTGGATTCCGAGATTGTTGATCATCGTATAGAGCGGGCCAGATGCCGTGAGCGACAACGTATCGAGAGCCGACCCGACGGACGCCTGATTCATCGTTGTTGCAGCAGCCAGCAGGCTTGTCGTGGATTGCAGCTTGATGACAACGTCATTGGCGTTGTAAGTCACATTGACCCCGTAAGCAGGCATGCTGCTGGACGCCTGTGTGAATTGTCCAGAAACTCCACCCGGTGCGTTCAAGATCGTGTATTGAGTCGCCGTTGAAAAAGCGCCTCCACCGACAGCGAGGACATTGAGCGTTCCCCCCAGCGTTGCCTGGCCTGTCACTTTCAGATGATCGTTGTTGACCCCGGGGACATTCCCCGCGGAATTGATCTTGATCTCGGTCGTGCCTGCCGAGTTCTGCGTGAAGTTACCGTTGACCGTCAGTTCGCCGATACTACTCGTTCCCGGTTGCACGAACCCGCTGTTGATCACAGTTCCAACCGAGCCCGTTCCTGAGAGTGCAGCAGCTGCACTGATCACATCGACCGGCCCGGCCACGGTTCCAGTCACTCGCAGGTTGCCAGCGTTCACGTCCGTAGTCGTAGTCAAATTGCTTGTACCGCTGAAGATCAGCGTTCCATTGCCATTCTTTGTCAGGTCACCGGTTCCGTTGATGGTTCCTGCAAATGTCCCTGTTCCAGTTTGATTGAAGATCAGTGCGGCATTGTCGGTAATGGTCCCGGTAAGACTGGACGAGTTCCCTTGAAGCGTCCCTGCGCTGATGAGGGTTCCGCCCGTGTAGGTGTTTGCACCCGTCAGAATCAGAGTTCCTGCACCAGTCTTTGTGAACTGACTGGCAACGGTTTGACCGATCGCACCACTCAGCGTTGCCGTCCCGGATGTGACGTTGGTGACGATGCTGTTTCCCAGTGTGATCTTGTTGGCAACTGTCAGCCCGCTGGCAAGATCCAGCGTTAAGACTCCCGCATTCGACAGTGTTCCGGTCCCCAGTGCGCTGCTGTTGGTCAGTTTGAGCGTACTGTCGTTGGTTACTTGAACACCGCCAATAAACGTGTTCGTACCGCTCAGAATCAACGTTCCATTTCCGACAGTCTTCAATGCATCAGCCGCCGCCGCGCCGCTGATAATGCCGCTCAGTTTGTTGCTTGTCCCCGCAGATGAATTGATGGTCAGAGCCGTAGAAAGAGAGATTGCATTACTCAGCGTCAGTCCATCTCCCAGGGCAAGTGTTGGCGCGCCGATGGTGTTACTGACGTTCAATGTCCCCGTACTGAGCGAACCACTTTCCAGTACTTTGATCGTCCCGCCGTTAATCGTCGTCCCACCCGCATACGTGTTGGTGTTGGCCAGTATTAATGTTCCGAGCCCGCTGTTGACCAGACTGGATGTGGTTGAACTGCCAGAGAGCACTCCGTTTAAGGTCAGTGTCCCTTTCCAGTCGACGGTCAGAGGCGCAGCCAGCGTAAAGGCGTGGCTGTCGTTGACAGTGATGGAGTTTGAATCAAGCAGCGTCCCCGCGGCATTCAACGTCAGGGGAGTCCCGCTGTTGACGAGTGTCACGCCATCCAGAATCGGCTGGAACGCGAGTCGGTCGCCCGAAGCTATTGCGGACATTCCCTGGCGAAGCGAACCGACACCGGAATCATTCGCATGGTCAACGACGATGTCTGCAGCAGATGCCGCAGCAATGGACATGGCAGCCCAGCACATCACGGAATTGCGTACCCGGCGTGCGCATCGTGCCATCCAGAATTGAAATTTAAGGTCTTTCATGTTGTGGCACATTCCGACAATCTCGTTCCGCAGGGGGGCTCAACAACGAGTCTCCACAGAGCGCACACGGACTTTGGTTCCGGATTCTTCCCGTGATGAACCTATCGAAATAGTGCAATGCCCGGCTGTGTTGAAAGGCGCCGCAGATTCGATTTAATCGTTAGAATCCCTACAGTCGATCGTTACAGTGGCAGTATTCGCCGAACTTGGGCTCATTCTCTTCAGACTGTCTTCAGACATCGCTTTCCGGATATCTGCCTGTGATCTGAAGCTCAGAAAATCGATGGGCGCAAAAAAAGGCCGTGATCCACAGGATCACGGCCTCGATTCAATTCAGTCTGTTTTTCGAACTCAGACGGCTTCTGCCTCGGCAGGGGCTCGCCCTGTTGTTTTCAGTGGGATCCTGTCATCGACATCGTATGCCAATCGGAAGAATCGTAGTGTCTTGATGGCCCACCATGTCGGATCCAGTTCCCACCATTGATGGCCAGCAGGAGCAACGTGCGGATGAGCATGGTGATTGTTGTGCCAGCCTTCGCCCCACGCCCAGATCGCCACCCACCACAGGTTTCGGCTTTCGTCGCGAACGTCGTAGTTCCGATATCCCCACATGTGGGTTGCGGAATTGACACACCACGTTCCGTGGTAAACCAGCACCATTCGCATACACAAGCCCCACAGCAACATTGGCAGACCGCCAACAGCGTACAGTCCAACACCTGATGCCACGAGCCACAGGAAATAGGTCTTTTCGAAGAACTGCAGCATCGGATCATTGATCAGATCCGGGGTGTACTTCTTGAACAAAGCCTGCTGCTGCTCGGGAGTTCGTTTCACAAACAACCAGGTCAGGTGCGACCACATGGCACTGATCAGAGGTGAATGTGGATCACCTTCCTGATCAGAACGCTGGTGATGCAGTCGATGAGTTGCTGCCCAGACAAGTGGAGATCCCTCGCCCGAAAGCGAACCTGCCAGCAGCGTCACGAATCGGACAGGTGCGACCAGTTTGAAAGACTTATGCGACAGGAATCGGTGATAACCCAGGCAGATTCCAATACTCGCAGTGAACCACTGCAACACAAGCGTTGTGACCAGCGACTGCCAGTTGAAAAAGAACGGAGCGGCCAACGCCCCGGCATGCATGGCAATCATCCAGGACAGAACGATCCAGTCGATATTGTTTGCTCGCAGTCGCTCCGGCAACCAGGGACCCCAGACGGGTTCTTTTGGTGGCAGGCCATCGGTTGTGACCTGTACGGGTCGAACTTCCGCTTTGGAATACTTGCGACTGCGACGAGATGGTGTGGAAATTGACATTTGACTTCCAATCGTTGTGAAAGCTCCCTCGAGCGAGCCGAAGCAGATCCGTTGCTTCGCATCAGGCCACCTGGCGTGCCGCCGAATGCCTGATTGAGGAAAACTGTATTCGAACATCGGAAATCGTGTGTCATCGGTCCGTCATGTCTCTGTCAAACTTTTGTCACAGACGCAAGCTCTTGGAATCAAATCACTTGCAAACAAACAAACACCTGAAAACGATTCCAGAAGCCACCCGGAATTCGATTGGACAGTGCGGGATTCCCGTCTTGTGGGCTCCTCACAAAACGCCTATAACCCTGCCCGCCCGACCAGACATCCATGATTCCGCCGGAGGTGCCAAACCTATTTTGTGGGCTTGAATCGATTCAACGGTGAGTGCCTCAGGCACTACTGGATTCCGCCCAACTCCTGCGACTCCACCGTCGCGATCCACATGTCTGGCGAGCGAATTTGAGACCACGGCACTTGCTTGCGAGTGCCGTGGTTTCTGCATTTAATCGTCATTGCCGTTTGGCCCGGGTTCGACGATTCATGCACGTGTGAGAGGCTGATTGAAATGAGAAATCGCCGCAGCGACGGTCAGATCGAACAAGCAGCAAATCACGGATGGAACATCCTCGCCTTGCTCGCCGCGTTTGTTTTTTTCACAAACGGCGATGCTGATGCGGCTGGCTGGAAAGCCGGTGTTGCCAGGGCAGTGATCACGCCAGAAAAAAGCGTCTGGCTCGCGGGATATGGGTCAAAACGAGCCCCGGATGGAAAACTGCATGATCTCTGGATGAAAGCTCTCGCCCTGGAAGATTCGCACGGTCGCAAGATCGTTCTGATCACCAGCGATTTTCAGGGCGTTCCCAAGGTAATGAGTGACCCCGCATTCGATCAGATCCAGAAAAAGTTCGGCCTGAAACGCGAACAGATCATGTTGACGTTTTCGCATAATCACTGCGGACCTCGCCTCGGTGATGATCTGGTAGACTACTATCCCATTGATGACGATCAGGTCAAACTGGTCAACGAATACACCGAGCAGATGATTACGCGACTGGTCGCAATGGTCGGTGAATCCCTCGCCAATCTCGCTCCTGCCAGCCTGCAGCAGAGCGAAGGAATGACAACTTTTGCCGTCAATCGACGCAATAATCGTGAAGCCGATATTCCGGACTTACTGGCAAAGGGAACGCCTCTGGTGGGACCCGTGGACCATACGGTTCCTGTACTGACAGTGACTCGTCCTGATGGAAAACTTGAGGCGATTCTGTTCGGCTATGCCTGTCACCCGACGACGCTCAACTTCACGAAGTGGTGCGGAGACTACCCTGGATTCGCTCAACTGGAACTCGAACAAAATCATCTGGGTGCGACAGCGATGTTTGTTAACACCTGTGGCGGCGACCAGAATCCGTTGCCTCGACGAACAGTGGAACTCTGCCAGAAGTATGGCCACATGCTGGCAGATGCCGTTGAACAGACACTCAAGAAAGACTTCAAGCCGATTTCACCGACAGTTCGAACCGCATTTGAGATGGTGGAACTCCCCTATTTGAAGGTTGTCTCTCGCGAAGATCTGGCAACTGCAATGCAGGACAGCCATCCCATTCGAGCTCGCTGGGCGGGACGATTGATGAAACAGCTTGATGCCGGCGTGAAGTTCCCTGCAACGTACCCCTATCCGATTCATGCCTGGCAACTCGGGAATGAGATGCTGGTGATCGGGATGGGTGCCGAAACCGTTGTCGACTATGCCTTGAAGTTCAAGGGCGAGTTCGGTGCCAGCACGTGGGTCTGCGGGTATGCAGATGATATGATTGCTTACATCCCCTCACGCCGAGTCTGGGAAGAGGGGGGATACGAAGGTGGTTCGAATCTGTTTGAGTACGGTCGGCCCGCGTTTCGCTGGAATGGTGATGTTGAAGATCACATCACGACATCAGTCAGAAAACTGGTAAAGCAGGTTCGTGTTGAGAATTAGTGGACGGGAAAGACCATCATGGCACGTGTAGAAGCTGATCGTGAAGACTTGCTCGCTGAAGCGGTGGCGCTTGTCCGGCGGATGGAGTTTCAGCCGATCAATCGTGAAGAATCCATTATCGTCGGGTTCCGACAGACTGGCTGGCTGTCCATTTATTTCGGACCTGATCGAATGTACCAGTTTGATGAAGCAGGTCGCCTGAGGCGTTCGTACATCAATGGGTTGCTCTATCGCACCCAGGGAAACTCGCTGGCTCAATTGCAGCGGCAGCGCAGTGAAACGGAAACGACGTTAGTCCGCCATGACATCGACGGAGAGGCGCTGGCTGAATTTCGCAATCAAATGCTGGAAAAGATCCGCTGGCTGGAAGCACTGTTGCGTGCCGACGACTTTATGGTCGCTCGCAGGATCCCGGCAGACGATGCAACGCTGACGAATGACGTCCTGGCATTCCTGGCAACCGTATTGAACTCATCGGAATTCCTCGCTCCTCCGATTCGCGGAAAGCGATGAAAGCCTCAACTCATGGACAAACTGATCGTCGGTTGCGGTTATCTTGGACGACGTGTGGCTCGTGCCTGGCTGGCCGAAGGGGATCGAGTCTTTGCGCTGACGCGTTCGCCTGCAAATGCTGTCGAGTTGCAGGGCATGGGCATCACTCCCGTCATTGGTGACATCTGCCATCCCGATTCGTTGACAGAACTGCCAGCAGTTCACACGGTCCTGTTCGCAGTCGGATATGACCGGAGTTCGGGGAAATCGCAACGAGAAGTCTATGTAGATGGCCTGAAATCCGTGCTGCAAATTGTTGGTCCCGCATCGGATCTCGAAGCCCGTGGTAAAAGGGGTCAGACCCTCTCCGGGCAGACGATTTCAACGTCAAATCGACTCCCCTCCAAAGGGTCTGACCCCTTTTACCACGGGCTGCTAGGATGCCAGCGATTTCTGTATGTCTCCAGCAGCAGCGTCTACGGCCAGTCCGAAGGCGAATGGGTCGACGAAACGTCCGTGACTCAACCTGTTCAGGCCGGGGGCCTCTGCTGCCTGGAAGCAGAGCAACTGGTTCTCAACAAGTTTGCAGACCACGAGTCCAACTCGTCGGCGGATGGTAACATTCCATTTGCAAACGTCCTGCGGTTTTCAGGAATCTACGGACCAGATCGACTGCTCTCGCGCGTGGCAGCCCTGCGTGCTGGAGATCCGATCGCTGGACGCGGTGATGCGTGGCTGAATCTGATTCACGTTGACGATGGAGTCCGGGCAATCCAGGCCTGTGAGGCATACGGTAAGCCGGGACAGACGTATCTGGTGAGTGACGATGCACCCGTGCTGAGATCTGAATACTACGGTCAGTTAGCAGCGCTGACAGGCTCACCAGCACCGACATTTGCTCCGGAAACAGCCCCCAGCCGAGGATCCGGCGGAATCAACAAGCGGTGTTCAAATCGCCGACTTCGAGGCGAGCTGAATGTGAATCTCGCGTATCCCACGATTACCGTTGGGTTACCGCACGCGATCGACACATAGGTCGATTCGAGTTTGCGTCCGAAGGTTCACTGATCCGAATGAAATGCCAGCGACGCTCACCATCGCGGACCATGTATTGGTCCACGGGGACGAGGTTTTGATTTGTCTCTTTCGGCAGTCGATCGCTGGTGATGGTCATTCGCTGAGTCACACCAGACTGGTCCACAACCATGTATTTTCCGGCGGTAATCCCTGTCGGAAGGGGAATCGTGGTCTCTTTCGTTACGGCCGACATTCGGACGATTTTGGGTGCCGGCTGATTGAGTTTTCGGTCAAGAATCAGTCGAGGGGTCGAGGAGCGACGGGCAAGTTGCTTTTGCCCCGGGCTCCGCCCGTCTGGACTGTCCGCCGACCACATGCCGGCGAACAGTCCAGTCACGAGCAGCAGTAGTGAGACACGGGTGACCATCATCGCTCTACTCATTGTCACAGCGGAAAATCACGGAAGTCAGCTTTGAAACACATGTCATTGCAGACGGAAGCGGCCCGATTGCCACCGACTTGCCAAGGTTGACGCAGGGAATATCGTCGTCCATAGAATCGAACGAACAGTGAAACCCTGCCGCGTTCGTAAAACCTGCCGGTTGCATGGGACAATTCCGGTTAAAGCGGTTGAATCGCTCAGATCGGCGAGAGCGATTGGGTCGGGATTCAAGGAAAGCAGCTATCGATTGGCATCCCCACGGCTGACCGAAACAGGAATCGGCGTTACAATCTTTCCCCATCATGGCAGGAAATTCGTTTGGTCAATCGTTTCGGATCACCACGGCCGGGGAAAGTCACGGTCCGGCTAATGTTGTCATTATTGATGGTGTTCCGCCGGGAATCCCCCTATCCGTCGAAGACCTGATGGTCGACTTGAATCGACGCAGGCCCGGACAAAGTCACATTGTGACGCAGCGCGACGAATCCGATACTCCCGAGATCCTTTCCGGTCTCTTCGAAGGTCGTACCACAGGAACCAGCCTGGCAATCCTGATCCGAAATCAGGATCAGCGCAGCCGCGACTATGGCGACATCAAGGACCTGTACCGCCCAGGCCATGCCGACTTCAGCTTCGACGCCAAATACGGTTTTCGGGACTATCGTGGGGGTGGTCGATCGAGTGCTCGTGAAACGACAGTACGAGTCGCTGCGGGTGTCGTTGCCAAGAAGATCATCGAAGTTGCATTCGGCGGTCGAGTGATCGCATATGTCACTCAGGTGGGTGAAATCAAGGCGTCGATTACCCAGCCGGAATCAGTGACACTCGATCAAGTCGAACGGCTCCCCGACGGAACCCCAAATATCGTACGCTGCCCTGATCCCGCCGTCGCTGCGAAAATGGTTGAGCTGATCGAGCAGATCCGCAAAGAAGGGGATTCGATCGGCGGGGCTGCAGAAATTGTGGCGACAAACGTTCCTGCAGGTTTGGGCGAACCCGTGTTTGACAAGATCAAAGCCGATCTGGCCAAGTCACTGTTCAGCCTGCCAGCCGTTCTGGGTGTGGAATACGGTATCGGGTTCGGCTGCGCAACGATGCGCGGCAGTGCTCATAATGATCACTTCATTCCCGATCCAGACCATCCGCACGATGGCCATCCCGGAATCTCAACGGATACCAATCGTCATGGAGGGATGCTGGGGGGCATTACCACGGGACGACCGATTGTCCTGCGAGCTGCTGTCAAACCGACCAGCAGTCTGCCGATTGAGCAGCCAACCGTCAGCCGTACGGGCGAGCCTGCAACGATCCGCACCAAGGGGCGGCATGACCCCTGCCTGCTGCCTCGATTCATCCCCATGGCCGAAGCGATGGTTGCCATTGTCATTGCCGACCACTGGCTGCGCTGGCGCGGCCAACGGGCATTGTGAAAGTGACTATGAACTGGTCTCAGCACCAACTGACACTCCCGTCATTTCGACGAGGATTCCATTTGATAACTCGCCACGTGTTGGATGCGCTGCCTGATCTGGCGTCCATTCAAATCGGGCTGCTGCATGTTTTCATTCAACATACGTCGGCATCACTGACAATCAACGAAAACGCCGACCCGGATGTTCCTCGGGACCTCGAATCGTCGTTCAACGCGATTGC
>CAXBSB010000001.1:0-79395 GCA_963977965.1 uncultured Schlesneria sp. | reverse complement strand
GTTCGGCAAACATCAAGGTATTGCTGGTACCATCAATAATGTCCCCGATTCTGATGCAACTATTCACAAAGCCGATGCCGGTCATCCCAGCCTGACTTCGCTCTGGGCAGCAGGTTCCCGTTCCTCCATTAATTCCATAGTCCTTGTGCTGTGTGACCGGTTGGACTCGTGGAGCGGATGGACAGACAAAGACTGGTGGTTGCGAATTTGCTGCGACCTTGTTTTTTGGATCACCGGCCGGACCTCGCTGTGCACCATTTTCGATGATTGAAAAGGTGTACGCAGGGACAGTGAAGTCGATCGTATTATACACGTTGGCCCCATCGACAAACGGCAGGATGATGGCTGACCAACTAAAGTGTCCCCAAGGACAGCAAGTGCCCACACTGGGGTCCGCCCAGGGAGCTGCGAAACTGGAGTTTCCATTCATCGGACCGATGCTTCCTGGCGGAAAACATCGGCTGCTGGATTCATAGTTGTGCATCGCCAGGCCAAGTT
This sequence comes from uncultured Schlesneria sp., assembly GCA_963977965.1. Taxonomy (GTDB): domain Bacteria; phylum Planctomycetota; class Planctomycetia; order Planctomycetales; family Planctomycetaceae; genus Schlesneria. Next base: position 78,897 of record CAXBSB010000001.1, on the reverse strand, counting down.
GCTTCAAGTTGTTGGCACATTGAGACCGGCGTGCAGCTTCGCGGGCCTGCTGAACGGCTGGCAACAGCAGCGCAATCAACACGGCGATGATAGCAATCACCACCAGCAACTCAATCAATGTGAAACCGCGTCCGCGTCGATTTCGAGACATAGTTCTGAACCCTCCCACGAAAAGTATTGGAAGTAAAAGACAAAAAACTCACAAATCAAAAGTAAGACGCTATTGAGAAAACTTGTGCCATTTTGCTCTTCTACCGGATTTGCGACAAGAGTAAACATCGGAATTTGTTGAAATGACGGTGAGCTGGATCTCGACACATCGATCAAAGGCGGGGCGATATTGATCAGCCTGCGACGACTGCTCGCGTTCTCGTGGATGGCCCCGATTCGATTGGCGGAACCGGCTGAAGATATGGAGGGACTGCATGTGTCATGGAGATGTTTTCAAATCATCTCAGGCGTTTGCTTCCGCCAGCAGTCGCAATTGACCGCACGCAGCGTCAATATCCGCACCTTTCCGCTTGCGAACCGTCGCGGGAATTCCAAACGATTCCAGAATCGCAACGAACTCGTTTGTGCGTGGAGCGGTTGGTTCGACAAACGGCAACTCGGTGACGCCATTCATCGGAATCACGTTGACGTGGGCGATACGGGATTGCAGTTCCTTAGCCAGCAACCTGGCATGCTGGGGATCGTCGTTCACTCCCGACAGCAGCACATATTCGTACGTAACTCGGCGCCCTGTGATCTCGAAGTAATCGTCTGCAGCACGCAACACGGCGGCCATACCGATCTTGTCATTGACGGGAACAAGGCGGTCTCGAATGACATCGTTCGGTGCATGCAGTGAGACCGCCAGATTGTATTGCTTGCCAGACTTCGCGAGTTCACGGATCTTGTCAGGCAAACCAACGGTCGAGATGGTAATTCGCCGCGCACCCAGGCCGAGTCCACCCTTATCGTTCAGGCTGTCCAGAGCCGGAATGAGTGACTTCAGGTTGGCAAGCGGTTCTCCAATTCCCATGACGACGAGATTCGTGATCTGCTCACCTTTCGCGAGCAGTCGATCCAATCTCAGAACCTGTTCCAGGATTTCCCCGGTGGTGAGATTACGTTTCAAGCCCAGCATCCCGCTGGCACAAAACACGCAACCCATCGCACACCCGACCTGAGTTGAAATGCAGACCGTACGACGATCCGTCTCGCGCATCAGCACACATTCGATGAATTGCCCATCATCGAGTTGCAGCAGAAGCTTCTCGGTACGATCAGTGCTGATCAGGTGCTTCTCGACCTTGGCGGGGAAAAGACTGAACTCGTCTGACATCGCCTTGCGTAGCGTTGCCGGAAGGTCGTGCATGTCCGCGAAATCGTTGACACGCCTTCCAAAAAGCCAGCGACGAATCTGCTCGGCGCGGTACTTGGGAAATCCGCGAGCTTCGCACCATTCACCCAGCTGGCGCGAATCAAACTCGTACAAGCGGGGCATAGGCCGGGAAGTCGTCAAAACAGGCAATTCAGTCATGGCGAAAATGCGTTCGGTAAAGATCTCGTAAATCGCGTGATATTGGCGTACGAGCGTAACCGAAACTGCAATCGACAACCAGAACGCCGCAGGTCAGCGACATCATTTCAGCTTTTCTGCCATTTCCTTCGCGATCTGCTTGCGAGCTTCTTTATCGGAGGCGGTGTTGAGTCGCTGGAAATCCGCGAGCAACTGCTTTCCTTTTTCTGGTTCAGACTTGGTAATGTCTTCGATACTTTCCGGGATTCCGCCAAGTGAACTTCCACCATCTCCGTATTTTGCGACGTCTTCCAACCGTTCGCGTAACTTATCGATCGAAGAATACCTGATTGGCTCATTTAACTTCGAGTTTCCTTGTCCACATCCGGACAACGTCATCGATATTATGATTGCGAGCATGCAAATTGACTGACAAATCCAAGCAGTTGCTTTTGGTGGTTTCAATGACATGTGGAGTCTCCCGGTGAGTTTGCTGCAGCCTTGATGAACATTGACGAGTGTTGATGCAATGCTGTAATGATCAATTTGTTTCCTGGGTTGTGGGCGTTCTCCATTGCGGGGCGCTCTTAGTGTCGCGTTGGAACATGGATTCAACGCGGCAGTACGATGCCCGGGACGCCACACTAAGTTGGATGCGACCTAGAAGTCACCAACCGGATTACCGTCGGCAATCGCCCCCAGCCGCTGCCAGGTGTTGATATCGATGTTGTTAGAGAGAAACCGGACACTTCCATCTGCCATCAGGCAATGAACGCCACCGACATGACGACTGCGTGCATTAATGACGCCACGGGCGTCGTACCAGGAACATCCACCGCATTCCATGCAGTCAACATTTGGCGAGTTCGGTGGGTTCAAGGTGTTGAAAAACGACTGGCCTGGCATTCCGTTAATCCAGTTCTTTCCTGTGATACCATAGTGCGTTGCGGGGTTGCACGATGCGCTGAACGTGGTCAATTGGGCCTGTGTCGCGAATGTGTTAGGAAACGAAATCGTGGCGCCACGAATGACGTCGCCGAGCGTGAATGCGGTGCTGTTGCCATCACCGATGATGGTCTCTGAGGCGGCGATGGTGTTTGATGTTCCATCTGTCAGGTTGGCAATGCGAATGTTCCGGAACAGGTTGCAAACCCCGATCTGGTCGTCGAAGCCGATGGGAGTTCCCGGCGAGCCGCCAACACCACCACCGGTCACGCCGAGCATCAGCAGGGATGGTCCCCCACTAACACTGTAATTGTTGCCACCTCCACCCGTATTGCCATCGTTACCGTAGGTTGAGTAATTCCATCCAAAATCCGACGGACAAAGGAATGCCGGAATTTTCGTCGCTTTCAGATTCGCGTTACTTCCGCCCCAGAAGGACTGAGTGAAATCGATCTGGTTATAGATCGGTGACTGGTCCATGTATGGGAGAAGCATTACGTGGCCGGAGAACCCTTGCCAACCCGTTGTCGAGGTCGTGTTGGAGGCATAATTCGCTCGCTGAAAGCACCGAAACGTATTTTCGTAGTTGTGCATGGCCAGTCCGAATTGCTTCAGATTGTTTCTGCACTGGGTGCGTCGGGCAGCCTCACGGGCCTGCTGTACTGCGGGAAGCAGCAGCGCAATGAGAACAGCAATAATGGCGATGACGACCAGTAGCTCGATCAGAGTGAAGGCAGAGTTGCGCCGGCGAAGTGGGTGCATGTTGCTTCCTAGTGTAGGAAAAGAGATGGAAAACATGCAGAGAACCCTTTTTGTTGTCGGACCGCAAGCCCGAAATTGAAAGAAAAAATCTGGCTGATTACGATGGACGCATCCTCACTCTATTGTTGTATCATAAAGATTCACATCCCGCACGGATCGATTCGTTTTGCTTCGTTGCAGGTGTTTTGCCGCACTTGCCGCAGGCGATACTATCTGAGTGCAATCTGAAGTTTTGGCGGTTTCATGTGTTCAAAGGGTACGCATGAAATCAGATGAAGTCTCAATAACCAAGTTGTCCAAGGGGTCGTTACATGCCAGTGTCGGGAACCGTAGAAGTCGGAGCGAAGGCTCCTGCCTTTGACTTGCCTGCCTATCCTGAAGGGCGATTCAAGCTCAGCCAGTTCAAAGGCAAGCAGAACGTCGTTCTCTATTTTTATCCCCGTGATGACACCCCCGGTTGCACAACAGAAGCCTGCGGCTTCCGTGACAATTTCAGCCAGTTTCAGTCTGCCGACACCGTCGTCCTGGGGGTGAGCACTGATACGGTGAAGTCACACGAGAAGTTTGCCACGAAGTTCTCGTTACCATTTCCATTGCTCGCAGATGAATCACACGAAGTCGCCGAGAAATACGGAGTCTGGGTCGAAAAAAATATGTACGGCAAGAAATCGATGGGAATTCAACGCGCGACGTTTCTGATCGACAAGTCCGGAAAGATTGCCGCAGCCTGGCCAAAAGTGAAGGTCGATGGCCATGTTGAAGAGGTCGCTGCGAAGCTGTCCGAGCTTGCTTAAGCAACAATCATCGAGATGAGACTGTTCCATGATCGACATGGATTCGGGTGGTTCACTCGAAAACCTCCGTGTTTGGGAATTTGAAAGTCGTTTCAACCTTCATTTGGCACAGAAAACGCGTTGGTTTTCGAGTTTTTTCAATTCTTACGACAAAGAGATCGCTTCCTTCAGGACTAGGTTAGGCCGCTTCGCGATGCACTCGATAGTTTCCTGGGTCAGGCCCGACGGTTCCATCGGCTCCGCCTTGCCATTGATGTTCGGCAACACTCTTCAGGACTTCATCAGCCACAAGCATAGCAGACAGGCCCTGTAGTCCATCGACATGTGGAGCCGTGCCCGTCTGGACGCACGTGACAAACTCATTCAACTCACAGGTGAGCGAGTCTGGACCGGCTGAGTCGACGGCAATCGATTCCACTTGTACGAAACTTCCAAACACATCCTTTTTCAACTGCTCCATGTCAGCTCCCGGCTGACGGGCCAGGTCGAGTGGGGATGGACCGAACCGCAGTCGGTCTGAGGGAGAATACTGCTGAACGGTCCGAGTGTGCATGTCGCAGGTGACGCATCCGTTTGCAGACCACGCCTGAAGGGAGCGGCTGACCGTCGGGCTGATTCGGCTGGCAGTCAAGTCGGCCACGCAGCCATTGGCAAATCTCAATCGAGCCTGCACCACGTCTTCGTGACCACCCATGACCGTTACGCCGAACGCTTCGACACTTTTCAGTTCACTGCGCACCAGTGACAGAACCAGATCGATATCGTGAATCATCAGATCGTGGACGACACCTATATCGGTGGATCGAAATGTATAACCGCTGGTTCGTTCGGCCCTGATGTATTTCGGGTCTTGAATTCGATTGGCGGCAGCCTGAAATGCAGGATTAAATCGTTCGATATGTCCGACCTGCAGCAGCAGATTTTTACTGGCCGCGAACTGAACCAGTTGCCGAGCCTGTTCAACATTCGCTGCCAGCGGCTTTTCGACGAGAACAGGAATTCCTGCACGCAGGAAGTCACCGGCGACCTTCAAGTGAGCAACCGTAGGGACAACGACCGACACGGCATCAATCACGTTTGTCGACAGCAGATCCTGATAGTCAGGTAGCCATCGGGTCTTACATTTTGCGGCAATGTCCTGCCCTTGTTCGGCTCGACTGTCAACAACCGCGATCAGTTCGACAGCAGGATTTTCGCTCAGGATCCGAGCATGATGACGACCCAGAGCACCGACACCGATCACGGCCATTTTGAGACGCGGCATAGTAATGACAGCAGTTCCATTGAGAGTAGGGACGTTGCGACGGCTGCCTGTTCAGGCGGCGCGACGTTCGACTTCTGCAGCAGCAGGCTGGTTCCGGAAGGCTTCGCGGCCTCGACCATTTTTCCCCTTGGCAGACCATTCCACGAAATTCAGCAGTGTCATCAATTCAATGGGAAGTACGCCCTCAGTTTCGGCAATCAGAATCTCGCGGATCTCTGACAGTCGCTTGTGTTCGCGATACATCAGCTTGAAGGCTCGACGCACGCATGCAATCGCTGTTTCCGAGATTCCTCGACGGCGCATCCCCACGACGTTGATCGTCACGACTTCCGGGTTATCTGCATTGGCAGACAACATGTACGGTGGGACATCTTGAACGATGCGACACATTCCTCCAACAAAGGAACCCGTTCCCAGAGTCGTGAAGTGATGGACCGCCGAGTTTCCTGAGACGATGGCATAGTCGTGGACATGGACGTGACCACCGAGCAGCACACCATTCGTTAGAATTGTGTTATTGAAGACGTGGCAGTTGTGAGCGACGTGAGAATTGGCCATCAGAAAATTTCGATTTCCAATCCGCGTGACACCATCTTCCTTGTCAGCACCCCGGTTGACGGTCACTCCCTCGCGGAACAGGTTGTCATCACCGATTTCAACGCGAGTTGGTCCGCCCTGGTAGCAGAAGTCCTGGGGCTCGCCCCCGATGACTGCACCTGGGAAGAAGCGGTTTCGTTCGCCGACTGTGGTATGGCCGACAATCACCACATTACTGTGCAGGACGCATCCAGCACCCAGAACGACGTCGGGACCAACGACACAGAAGGGACCGATTTCGACGTCGCTGCCCAACTGCGCCTGGGGATCGACTTGAGCGAGTGGCGAAATGCGCGAGGTCATGAGGTCGCTATCCAGTCTAATAGGAAGAATGAAACGTCAGGCAGGTGTCTTTAACAGGTGAAGCGGACTTCGCGCGACCGAGACCATGCGGCAAATGGCGTGGTTAAGATTGTGTCCCGAGCGATACGCTCGAAAGTGCCCGTGCACATCACAACCCAGTAACGCGAAATCACCAATACAATCAAGAATCTTATGGCGAACGCATTCGTCGGCGGCTCGCAACTCGTTTCCTATCACTCCATCGGCCCCGAAAATCAGCAGATCTGCAGGGGTCACGCGTGAGCCGTATCCCTGAGACTTCAATGCGGTGATTTCGGATTCGAGAATGAAAGTGCGAGCGTAAGCCAGTCCGGTGACGAATGTTTCCGGCGAGAATTCAAATGTCAGTAGCTGTGGCTTGATCGGCGATCGCGGTCCGTAATCCAGCTCATAGCTGACGACGAGTGTGCGTCGAAAAACTGGACCAGCCGAGATTTCGCTGCGATCGTCATCGCCACGTACACTGTAAGCATCACCGATAACAAGAACATCTCGCAGTGCAGACTGTTCTGTAAAGTCGGCTTCGAGGAGTGTCTTGACGAAATCGAGCGATGATCCGTCAGCACCGGGGGCTTCGGGAGCATTCAGTTGAACCAGACAGTTATCGATCTGCAGTCCAGCCAGGGCGGCCATGACATGCTCGATCAATTCCACAGAAGCCACACCATTCGAAATGGCGGTTCGGCGTTGTCGAGGAACAACATATTCCAGAGTTGCGGGAATGGGTGGGGTTCCAGGCAGATCAACTCGCTGGAACGCGATCCCGTGGTTTTCTTCAGCAGGGAGAAAGCGGAGAGCCACATCGGCACCGGTCAGAAAGCCGAAGCCGTGGAATTCAGCCGGGCGCGCGATGGTTCTTTGACGTCGCGGTTGCAAGTGCCCCTCCCCTCGATTCGAGTGCTGCCAGATATGATTAGCAAACACGCCAGCGGAACATGCAGTCGACCCCGGTCGGGTAACCGGGGTCGGCTGACGAGAAATCGATCCGACCGTCCAGGTTACTTAGGAGCAGCAGCCTTTGGAGTCGCTGTCCGAGGAGCAGCGGCTGGAGTCGGGGTGTACTTGCGATTCAGGTAATCCAGCACCGCAGTGGTGATATCATCTTCATTGCGATGATAAACAACCTGGCGATTCATACCCTGCAGCAGGGTCTGAGGATTCTCGGTATCCAGTTCTTCGCGATTGAAGCGGATGACCAGGGTGTACTTGTAGAAGTCAGCGTACTTCTTGACCGCTTCAGAAGTTTCATTGTAGACGGTCAAGTAAATCTGCGATTCCTTCTTGAGGAAGTCTCGCGATGCAGTTCGACGGAAGCTTTCGAACTCGGCTGCCTTCTTGACGATTTCCTGTTCGCTCTTGGCGTATTCCTTGCTGCCTTCCACCAATTGCTTCAGGGTGTTCTGCAGGGTAGCGATTTCCTGCTGCATTTCCTTCGCCTTGTTTTCGCTTTCGCTGATTTCGACCTTCAGGTCTTCGCGAAGTGCTTCGAACTTCTTGTAGTTCTTGAAGACATGGGCCATGTCGATCAGGCCCACTTTGTGTGGCACGTTTGATGCGGCAGGGGCTGTAGCCTCCGGCTTTGCTGGATTCTGGCTCCACGCATTGTTGGTCAGAGTCAGAACGCCTGCGAACAGGACGACAGCGGATGCCCAGGTAATGGCTCTCTTCACGGCGATTGCACTCCTTTGCGTGGCCGATGGGACAAAAACGTTTTTCAATAGTTTGCGGGTTTGAAATCGGTCGCAAATCAATTTGCGTCTGGTCTCACTCCCGATCGTTGATTACCGCAAGGTTGAAGCGGCAGGACGGGCGGTATTCTGCACACCGCAGAAATCTCGTCAAGATGAAGCGGTCAAACAACCGACACCGTTTCGAGTTTTCTGTCAAATCCCCCCGTTTGCGGCAAAACTTGCCGAACACACCCCGGAAAATGCTGTTTTCTGGCTGAAATTGGCCCGACTTCAGCCAATTCACTGAAGAAGAAAGCGAACCTGGAATCTGCGAAGCGCCGTGCTTTTTTTCCTTTGTCAATTGTCTGACGACGATGTAAGACGCAGTAAGACCAGCCAGCCTCTTGGAAACTCACGGTTCCATCGGATATAGTCTTGCGCTGTAGGTCTTGACGTCAAATGGAGGATGGCATTGTGAGCGACAGTATTCACGACGAGACACCTGTTCCCGATTACCGACTCGGTGAACTTCCGGAAGATCCTTCTGTCTTGAAAATCTATCAGACTGGTGAATTGACAGTCGTTGGATTTGGCGGAAAGGACGTGCCAGACGAAGTTTGCATCGCAGCCTACCGAACTCAATTGTTCGACCTGATTGCCAAACACCAGTGTAAGGTCCTTGCTTTCGACCTGACTGGCGTGCAGCTGGTTCCCAGTGGAATGCTGGGGGTTCTTTCATCAATCCGTCAGCGGGTTGAGCGTGTGGAACTCTATAATCCTTCGCCCGATGTCAAGGATGTGCTGCAGATCACGAAGTTCGATCGTTTGTTTGAGATCAAAGAGGTTGCGATCTGAGGCTGTTTGATTCTGAGTCGCATCGGTATCATTTTTTCAGAAGCAACTCATTCCCACCGAATGAGTTGCCGATGACAGAATGTCACAGGAGCAGGCTTCTGAAAACACCGATGTTCTTTCGAGTTCGTAAGCTCACAAACATTCACTGATTGCTATCGCTAAGACTTCCAATGTCTTTTTCAACGTTGTCCGAGTTCCAGTCGCTGGTCCTGCGACTCAAGCTTGTTGAACCCGCAGCATTGCAGGGTTGCGTTGAGGCATTAGGTCGAACGGCACCCATCGACAGCGTAATCGCAGAACTGGAGCGTCGACATCTGCTGACGCCATACCAGGCCGGGAAACTCAAAAAACGCGAAACCGATGGACTGCGGTTGGGGCCGTACAAGCTGCTCTACCGGAACGCTTCAGGAAGTTTTGCTCGCGTTTTTCGCGGGTGTTCTGTCGACGATGGTCGAATGGTTGGCATGAAGATCCTGCGTCAACGCTGGGCTGAAAACCCCCGTACGGTCAACCTGTTTCGGCGCGAAGGTGAACTTGGAAAACGGCTGAAACACAAGAACATCGTTCCCATTTACGAAGTGGGAAGCGATGGCAATCAACATTACCTGACGATGGAATTCGTAGAGGGGGGGAATTTCCGCGAGTTACTCAAAAGTCGCGGAAAATTCACCCCCGAAGAGGCCACTCGGTATGTGATGGACATCGCCGAGGGCCTGGAATATGCCCTGACTCTTGGCCTGACCCATCGTGATTTGAAGCTGACCAACGTTCTGCTCAGTGCACAAGGTGTTGCCAAGCTTGTGGACTTCGGTTTGGCAGGGCAGGACGCCGGTCTGACCGCGATGGAAGAAGAGGTCGATCGTGCTGTCGAATATGCCACCTTGGAGCGCAGTACCAACGCTCCCGACAACGATCCACGCAGCGATCTCTATTTCCTCGGTGCCATCTATTACGAATTACTGACGGGGATTCCGCCTTACCCTCCGACAAAAAATGTCGCCGAGCGAAAGCAGTCCAGCCGCTATCGTCAGATTCGGCCGATCCGACAGATTGATCCTTCGTTGTCCCCTTCGATCACGGCGATCGTCGAGCGATTGATGGAGATTCATCCACATTCGCGTTACCAGACTTCCACTGAACTGATTCGGGACTTGCGAACGATCGTCGGGAATCGTGAACCGGTTGAAGAGGTTTCGGGTGAAACTCCGGTCGCGACAAGTCAAACAAGTCCGACGATCCTTTGTGTCGAAAACCGCCTGAAACAGCAGGATTCACTGCGAGAATACTTCAATAAGCATGGTTACCGAGTACTGCTGCTGCGCGACATTGATCGCGCAATCAAGCGAGTCGAAGCGTCGCCTCCCAGTGGTATCGTATTGATGGCCGATTCGCTCGGCGAGGATGCTGATGCGATCAGTGCCTACAACAAAGCAGTAGTGGCCTGCCGAAAGTCGGGTACTGTTCTGGTGATGGTACTGAATAAGAAACATCTGGAAATTCGCGATAAACTCGCCGGATCACCTCATTCGCGAGTTCTGGCAGAACATCCTGTGACGCTTCGCGGAATTCGAGTTGCATTGGAAGAGATGCGACCGAAGGAGTAGTCGCGATGCATCCGCAGCTTCCACACGTTCTGACTCGCGAACAGGTGCGTGACGTCGATCATCGTGCGATTCATCAGTACGGGATGACGGGTCTGGTCCTGATGGAAAATGCCGGGCGAAATGCAGCCTCGTTACTGGTTCAGCTTGGGGCGAAGGGGCCAGTTGTTATCTGCTGCGGCAAGGGAAATAACGCAGGAGATGGCTTTGTCATGGCTCGACACCTGCAAAATGCAGGATTGGAAGTCTGTGTGTTGCTATCGGTCCCTGCGCGTGATTTCCAAGGGGATGCCGCTGCCAACTACCAGATTCTGAGCCGCTCAGACATACCCATAATCGCCCCCCCCGATGCGGACATGGAATCAGCCTGGTACCAAAAACTCGCCACTGCCGATTGGGTTGTGGATGCATTGCTGGGGACCGGAACCCAGGGAACGATTCGGGAACCGTTTGTTTCTGCGATTGCCGCCATCAACAAGTCCGGCCGCCCGGTGCTGGCGGTTGATCTCCCTTCGGGCATGGATTGCGATACTGGACTCCCGTTGGGGTGCTGCGTGCAGGCGACTCATACGGCAACATTTGTCGCTCAGAAGCCGGGGTTTAGCTCGCCAGCCGGAAAAGCTGCTGTCGGAACTGTGCATGTCATCGACATCGGGGTACCGCGAAAGCTGTTACTGGAATTGATTCCGGTTACCAAGTCATCTTGAGCGAATTCGGCTTTTGAAATAACGTCCCGCCAGCGAGGGGCCGCCGCCGTATCGGCGTCTCCATCAGTGATCGCACGATATGCGGTCGCGATACCACAGTCGTTGTGGTGGGAAGAATTCGATCCATGATCCCAATTCGACGAATTACACGCCGTGAGTGGATGGCGATCGGTTTACTGGCACTCCCTCATACGGGATGCGGAACAATCTTCTGGCCGGAACGAAAAGGTCAGCCTGCGGGGCCGCTCGATCCCAAAGTTGTCATTCTCGACGCGCTGGGCCTACTGCTGTTCTTCATCCCGGGTGTCATCGCGTTCGCAGTCGACTTTAATAACGGAACGATTTATCTCCCTCCTGGTGAGCATGCCAACTCGGGAGGATCACGCAGTCGCTGGAAAAAAGTTCGCATGTCCAGCCGACAGCCCACCGCTGATCAATTGGAAAAGCAGGTGAGCGCCGAGACGGGAAAAGAGATTCAATTACGACCGGGAACCTACCGGGTCGGGAAACTGGAGACGGTTGAAGCTCTGGACGATCTGAATTTCGACCAGACTGAACTTGCCATTGCATGTGATGGATCGCAGGTCAGGTTCCGCTGTCAGTCCGAATGAGATCAGGAAAGAATCATGTTGCGAACTCACATTGCGGGCAGTCTGCTTGGTCTGTCATTGATGATCGGATGCGGAGGCAGTAAAGAACCCGCTCCCCAGGCACAAACGACACAGGAACAGGAACCGGAAGCGGTCGCGGTCGCCGATTCTCCGGCCACTCCCGTATCAACAGAGCCGGAACTCGCGTCTGTCCCTGAACAGTCAGAGCCGGGCGATCCCGATTTTCCACGGGGGGCCGAGGCTTTCGCGGCAATTGTTGTCGCCGCACAAAACAACGATGGTGATGCCTGGGCCAAGGCAGAAGCCAGGCTCCAGGAACTGGGGGTTCAGGCAACCGCAGCACTCGCCGCACGACTGGGCGACGAAAACCCGGTGGCACGTGAACTGGCAGCGATGTTCCTGGCCCAGATCGGTCCTGATGCTGCACCCGCTGCCGATGGACTGGTCAAGCTTCTTCAGGATGAATCGACTTTCGCCCGGGTCAATGCCGCAGCAGCACTCTCGACATTCGAAGGTCATGCTGACCGGGTGACGCCCGTATTGGCGAGTCTGCTGGGTGATGGTGATGACAATGTCCGCCTGACGGCAGCAATGTCACTGAGAAATGTTGGTCCGCTGGCGATTAAAGCCGTTCCGGGCCTGGTTCGAATTCTGGATGACTCAAATCCCCAGATCCGCGCAGCGGCAGCAACGACTCTCGGAGGAATCGGCCCCGCAGCTACGAAATGTCTACCAGCCCTTCGTCAGCTTGGATCTGATCCCGACGCCAGCGTCGTCGCGGCAGCATCACGAGCGATTCGCCAGATTGACGAATCGGCCCGATCAAAAACGGCGGAAGCTATCCCCGCCAGTGCCACAGAATGATCCTGATTGTCAAAGCTGGGCGTGCCGCACTCTCACGTGACGTTTGATTGGTCCTTCTGAAATTGAATCGCAGTCAGATAACGGCCGTAGTACTTTTCCAGGACTTCTTTCAACACAAGTTTCTGCTCTTTACCAAATCCCGCGACCTTGATTTGGCGACTGCTTTTTCCAATCCGCTTGTAGTGAATCTCAAGGACTTCGTCTTCCGCAAAATCCTGGTACATCCCCGTCATACCTGTGATCTCACTGAATCGAATCGGGGCAGACCACTTCGTATGAGCGACTTTTTCGAAGTCGATCGTGACATCGCCATCTGCGGAATAGAACTTCGCCACGGGAAAAGCCTGCTCAACAATCGCCTGTTCTTCAGGTGTCGCAGGTAGGAACCGGTAGGGAAGCGACTGTTCATGAGTCACGCGGAAGTGATCTTCGTAGACCTTCCACATCTGATGTTCGATCTCGGACGCATTCGGAATGATCCGATACCAGCCGCCATCACCGGGGCGTTCCAGGAGTGATTAAGCGGTCTCAGGGTTGAGCTCGATTCCAATCGCTTTGAGACGCTGCGACAGCGGAGGATGGGTATCAAACGGATGCGCTAACTCCATCGTTCCGAGATCGGGATCCGTTACAAATTTGTTGACATAGTCCAGGTAGCCGGTTTCGACACGGGATGATACATCGGCCGACTCCATCACCTGCGACTGGTTGAACAACTCCTTCTCGACAGTTGCCCGAAAGCGAGAATAGGAGACTGTTCGCAAAAGTGCCGCCGCAAAATCTGATGGTGTTGTCACCCGAGCTGCTATCGCATCTGCCCGAAACTCTCGACGACGAGAAAGCCTGCAGAGCGAGATTTCAAACAGTGCTCGAAAACATGCCATGTAGTAGAAAACGGCGATGCCAGTTATCCCCTCCTTCAGTGAATGGAGGTATTCGTCATATCGATGCAGCAGCGGCGAGATCCTTCGGGAATACAAGGTGTCTTCGCCACTGAAATGGGCCATCTCGTGAGCCAGAATTGCGTCTGCCTCAGAGGTGTGCAACTGCTTCAACAACGGCAAGCTGATAAACAGAAGTTTTCCACTCAATCTCCTTGACTCGACGATGACTGGGGTCTCGGTCACAAAAAAAGTATCCGTGATACCAGCAACAACCCAGTCGGGAGGATTCACACCAACACTGACACAAATTGGCTCAATCTGTTTCCACAGTTCCGGTGATGTCTGCGGTTCAAGAATCGTCCCCTCAAGGGATCCCTCCGAGGCGGGTCGCCTGAAGATCGTAACGAGTACCGCTGCCGCTCCTCCGAAGGCAAGGACTACCACAACCACGATCAGCTTCTTCCAATACACTCCCCACCAGAGTGCCGTAACCCAATATGAGAGCGCAACCAGCAATACTCCGATAATGATTGTCTGCAACGCGCCGTAAAGACGCAGGGTATGCCATGCGACCAGCAAGCTGAGGTATTGAACAAACGGTGACCGCAACGAAAGCAGGACGCATGAACCGACGAAAAGGAAAACAGCTATCCCTGCAAATACGGACCATTTCGAAAGGAGGATCATCCATCGAAAAACTGCGTATTCGCTTCGCAGGACCGAATCAACCGATGATGCGAATTCTTCGTCGGTGATCAATATCTGCGAGAACGGCGATGCCGCGATCTTGTCAATCGCTTTGACTCGTTCCGGACCTGGAATCGAAGTATTCGCTTCAAGCTGCTCAAGGAGTGCCGCGCGAAGATTCTTGTCAAACGTTGACTGCGCATGGAGGAAGAACATCCATGAGACGGCCGGAATCAGAAATATGAGTAACGAGGGAACTGCAACGGTGCCCACAAAACCGAGACGTGAAAAGTCTTGATGTGAGCTCATCGCAGTCTCGCTTCCGATTTTATACGGGACAGCCTGTTCTGCCGTGTTTGATCATTCGGAACTGGCCGACAGCCAGTTGTCCCAAACCGCCCCGGCCAATGACCGGGGCGTCGCTCTTGCTCGGTGTCGATTGAGTCCTGCTACACCTTGTTTTTCTTCTTTTTGTTGTTGACGACCTTCTTGTTTCCCTCTTTGGGGACGGTTGATTCGATCTGCTCAGAATTCCAGGCATCGTAAAGGCTTTGCAGTTCCTTGACCTTTTCGGGTTTTGAATTGGCGAGATTCGTTGATTCGGCCCGGTCGCTCGACAGATCGTAAAGTTCAGGGCTTCCCTGACCATCGCCGGAAACGACCAGCTTCATGTCGCCATGTCGAACCGCCCATTGTGGAGCATATCTCCAGTAGATCGTTTCGTGCGGCCTGGACTTGTTCTTGCCCGTCAAATACGGAAGCAGATCCACGCCATCCAGTTTCCATGCGACTTCTGTCTGACCACCCGCCGCGTGAATTGCTGTTGGCAGGACATCCAGATTCAAGACCGGATAGTCATAAGTTGCCCCACCCGGAATCGTCCCTTTCCATTGAACAAGAAACGGAACTCGCGGGCCGCCTTCGTAGGTTGTCATCTTGAAGCCTCGCAAGCCGCCGTTGTATGAGGTTGTGCTTTTTGTCGGTCCGCCATTGTCACCGATGAAGAAGTAAAGCGTGCTTTCTTCCTGACCCAGTTCCTTCACTTTGCCCATGATCCGACCGATGGCGTCGTCCATCCCTGACATCATGGCCGCAAACAGCTTTCGCTTTTCGTCAGTGATTTCGGGGAATCGATCCAGATATTTCCGAGGGGCTTGTAGTGGAGCGTGTTGAGCGTTGAACGGTACATACAGGAACTTCGGTTTCGATTTGTGCTGTTCGAGCCATTCGACAGCGCGGTCGGCATAAGCATCTGTCGTGTAAAAGTCATCACTCTCGATCTTCTTCACGTCGTTGGATTCGCGGGAATCAACAAACTGAGTCGGATGGTAGAACGGTGTGTTGGCAAGTGTTCCGAAGAATTCATCGAATCCACGCCTGGTCGGTCGGTATTCGGCACCCCCTCCCAGATGCCATTTGCCGATGGCGACGGTCGAGTAGCCAAGATCTTTCAGTCGATTGGCAATCGTGGTTTCTTTCAGACTCAATCCAGAGTTCTTGCTGGCGACACTATTGAATTCATGGCCAAACCGGGTCGGATACCGACCGGTCATCAATCCGGCTCGCGATGGGCTGCAGTATGTCGCGGCCACGTAGCCCGATGTCATCCGAACGCCATTCTTTGCCAGTGAATCAATATTTGGCGTGGGAATGTCTTTGCAGCCGTAACAACCGCATTCGCCCCAGCCCAGATCGTCCGCATAGAAGATCACAACGTTGGGCTTGTCTGCCGCTTCGACCGTTGACGAGGCCCCCGCAACGTAGATAACGCTGAGAATGGCCCAGAAGCACGGTATGAAAGGTTTCATCAATTGCATTGAGGAGTCTCCTGTCGAACAAACGGAACACGTCTGCAGATCATGGGAAGCGAATGGAACGAAGTTTCGTAAAGATACCGAAGGAAAGCAATTGCACGATGATGACCTGTCACTCGGTCTTCCCCTCGTCTACCTGTTCTTCAGCGGCCTTCGCTAAAGCAAGATCCTTCTGATACTGATCAGCGGCCAGGAATCGACCGTAATATCCCCCAAACGCATCCAGCACCTGGGCCTGAACTTCCTTGCTGAAATGACTCAACTTTACAGCCTTCTTTTCCGCCATCGCACGCTTGTATTCGAAAATCAGAGTCCCTTCGTTGTTAACGCAACTGACGAGTTCGCTGAAGCGGATGGGCATGTTCCACGTTGAATAGTGAATCTTTTCAAAGTCAAAAGTAAACGTCCCTTCTTTTCCCTCAAAGCTGATCTGTGGAAAGGCTCGTTCAACGATCACCTGTTCTTCAGGGGTGGATGGCAGGAACCGATAGGGAAGCGACTGTTCGTGGTACTGTCGAAAGCGATCTTCATATGTCTGCCATTGCTGGCGTTCGAGTTCTTCTGCATTTGGAATGATCCGGTACCAGCCTCCATCACCTTTCGACGTGAGCAGAGACCTGGCAAGGTTCTCATCCAGTTCGATCCCGACGGCACTGAGTCGCTGCGACAGCGGAGGGTGCGAGTCAAACGGATGGGCTGTTTCCATCTTGCCAATCTCTGGGTCTGAAGCCAGTTTTGCGGCATAGTCCAGAAAGCCGCTTTCGACCCTGTCAGAGACATTGGCCTTTTCCATGGCTTCGGTCTGCTTGAACAGATCCATCTCGACGGACTGGCGGAATCGGGAGTAGGCCATAGTTCGCAGGAGCGCGCCAGCGGAATCTCGCGGTGATGTCACTTCGGCAGCGATTGCATCTGCGCGAAATTCACGTTTGCGACTGATGGAATTCAGTGACAACTCAAAAAGGACTCGAAAGCAGACCATGAAATGAAAAACGGGAAGCGAGATGCCACCTTCGCTGAGTCCCTTCAAATAGGCCTCGTACCTCATCAACAGCGGAAAAATCCTCTTCGAATAAAGCGTATCCTGGCCGCTGAAATGAGCCATTTCATGAGCCAGGATGGTATCGGCTTCTGTAGCGTGCAGTTGTTTCAAAAGGGGCAGGCTGACAAACAACGTCTTCCCTGTCATTCGCGTT
Source organism: uncultured Schlesneria sp. (assembly GCA_963977965.1). Classification (GTDB taxonomy): domain Bacteria; phylum Planctomycetota; class Planctomycetia; order Planctomycetales; family Planctomycetaceae; genus Schlesneria. The sequence continues at coordinate 61,800 of CAXBSB010000001.1, read as the reverse complement.
CCGTTCAACGTGATCGGATGCTCGGTCACGAAGAAATTATCGTCGATACCCGCGATCACCTGGTCCGGCGGTGCGACCCCGACTCTGTCACAAATCGAGGAGAGCTCTTCCCATAAGCGTGGAGCAGCTTCTCGATCCAGAATAATTCCTTCGACATGCTGCTCGACCCTGGGACGCGCAAAAATGGCAACGAGAACGGCACCAACACCAACAACTGACAGAATACCGACTACGGCAATCAGTTTTATAGAATACACATTCATCCAAAGCGCCGTGACCCAGAACGAGAGTGCGACGAGCTGAACTCCAATCACAATCGTCTGCAGGGCACTGTAATTACGAAGGACGTGCCATCCGACCAGCAAGCTGAGGTATTGGACGAACGGAGACCTGAACGAGAACAGCACCAGTATTCCTGTAACAACGAATACAGAGATGCCCACCACAATTGACAGGACCGACAGACGAATCATCCAGCGAAATGTCGCGTAATTGAACCGTGCCGTTGAGTCGATCTGTGCCGCGAAGTCAGGATTCGTCATCAGGGCTGAGACTGGCACTCGAGTGTAGAACTCCGTGGCCTGGGCACGTTCATGTTCCGACAACTTCTGATCAATCCGGATCTGCTGCAGAATTGCTTCGCGAGCCTGAGCATCAAATCGCGACTGAGCATGCAGAAAGAACATCCACGAGAGTACCGGGATCAGAAAAATCCACATTGCCGGAAGAATGAAGGATTTGGTGAACCCGAGATTCGTAAACTGATGTTGAGTTGCAGACATTTCATATCTCCTGTGGCAGAGCCACAATCGAAGACTAACGTGAAACGGCCGAGCAAAAACCAAAACGAGCAGAGATGCCACTTGAAGTAGTGAACGTCACGAAGAAAGCATTTGAAATGTTGGCGAAGATTGTAGCCAGACAGTTTGACTGGGCAAACAGTCTTGTCCGGTATCATGTGACAGTGATGACATGCAGACAGGTCATTCTCAGACATGAACAAATTCACCGGTACGACGGCATCAAGTGAGTCACGGAATGAGCGCCGATTACCGAAAACCATACAGAAGCAAAAGCTTACGGCGTCTCGCGAAACTGCAGGTATTCATGCCACGCAACCGATTCTTCGAGATGTCGCTCCAGAGTAGTGGCCAAGTCTGCGTTGGATGACTTGTAAACAGAAAACTGACCGAAGTTCGCGTGGAAGTTTCGATTCTGAATTCCGTGGCATGCCGCACAATGTTGCATGGAGGGAACCCCGACATGTCCTTTGCCTCGTCCCAGGACCAGTGTCTCGCCGTCGCTATCCTTCCCTACAACCATCATCCATTGCCCCGCTGATTCGAAACTATAGGCGTCTACGGGTGAATTCCGTTGCAGAGGGATGAGACCCGGTTGACCCGCAAGGAACGAAGAACGATCAAGAACAAATTTGACGCGGGCGTCGCTTTTGGCTTCTGCCGGTGGGGTCACCAGCAACTGCAGGCTTTCGACTACATTCGTCACTTTCAACTTGCCTTGGTCGTTTGCCATCACCGCTCGACGTAGCAGAGCCAGTTGCGTTCCCGGAGGAAATGCGAAGCTCGATTGCTTGGAATTTGCCGCGATGAACTCTTCACCGGATTTACGCCCGAGGGGCGAGTGCATGTGAATCGAAAACAGTGACCGCTGATTGACCGAACTCATGTGTCCCGGTGCCCCCATCGCCGACTTCTTGCTCGTGGAAATTGCAATCCAGTCGGAAGAGTCGCTCAATAAATTTGTCGGCAGAAACGGGATTTCTGGATGTTCGGGATCGGGCGTTTCTGGAAAGGCAGACGTTGCACGAACCCTCGACAGTGTGTCAGGAAGCCGTTGAATCTCATCGTTCGTCAGTTCCAGACGCTTCATGATCCGTGCCAGATGCCGACGCAGTTCTTCACCCCGCTCTTTTGAAGCCATGTTTTTCAGTGCTTCGAAAGTCGTCCACAGATCCCGATAGAAGATCATTCGTCGAACGGGTGCGGCATCCTCCATCTCTTGCTTCGGAAGTTGCTCGACTTTCACGAGCAGATCAAGGAGAGCACGGTAATCTGCATCGGACGAAGAAAAGCGACGGAATCCGCTCGGCACATCAAATGACAGTCGGTGGTAATACGTTTCGCCCGTAGAGAATCTTCGAACAAAAAACGACTCGTGAACGGAGTCCCAGGGATGTTTCCCCTGCTCACTATAGACCGGAGCGTATTTCGTGATATCAACTGGAGCAGATTGGCAAAGTAAACACGTGACAATTGCGAAGACATTCAACATCACGCGACTCCGTTGGTTGAATCAATCTTTCCGATCACCCTGCAGGTCGAATTGGATTCGTTGTACGTGATTTCTGAAAGGAATGCACAACAGTAAGAATCCCAGGAAAAGAATCCAGTGAAAAAAAGGGTATACCGTAAGAGACATCAGAATCCCGGGGCCCGGGGCAAATGGGTTCATCCCACCAGGAGAATGCCTGGCCGTCGCGTCACGCCAGATCAACCACCAGCCACCTAAACTGCTCATCGTCGTTCCAACAAACAGCACGACTGAGGGCCCGACTTTTTTCCGAGCGAAGAAAACTGCCAACATCCAGGCGATGGCTGGGGAAATGATCCAGCCCCAGAAAACGGGCATCGACCATGCCGGTGCTGGATTGGCTTTTGCATCTGAAATCGCAAGCGAGAGCTGTCCGAAAAGACCAATTCCACAAACGAGTATTCCGACCATCCACAATTGGTGAATCCATTTCATGAGAGTCATCATTCGTATCATTGTTGCACCGCAACGCTGGCCCATGAACATTACAGCACGGTGCCAAAAAGCCATTTGCGTTTATCCAACGGATAACAACAGGATCAATCCGCTTCGTAACTGAGTACGCTGGCTGATTCACACCCCACAATCGTAGAATGGGGTAATGAAGAAATCCGCCAATACAGATCACCGTCTTCGTTTGACGGCACAGGTTTCCATGTTGCTGGCGTTATCGTTTTTTCTGATTGGGTACATGTTCTACTACGCCCAGGCGAGCCTTTTTACAAATCTGGGGTTCGTTTCGGCGACAACGGGTTTTGTCTCGCTGTGCTTTTTAGGCATCCGCGGCGCACTGAGATACATTTGGAACCTCGACCCAGGGTTGCATTCTTCTTTGATCAGCAAGTGGATCCTTTCGATTCTCTCGGTTGGATTATTATCCTGGATTACCTTCTGGGCAATTCTACTCATCGGATATCTGTCAGGATTTGCTGACAGACGTTATTAAATCGATTCAATACCTCATGTAAATCGCGACATCACTGCGAAACACGCATCTCACTTCCCAATACAGAATTTGCTGAAGACTCGATCGAGAATGTCATCCGTATAGATGACTCCCAGGATTCGTCCCAGGTGGTCCAGGGCTTCGCGAATGTCTACGGCAATCAGTTCGTCACCCGTCACCTCGTAACCCGCCGATTCTTCCGCATGTCGCAGTGTTGCGGCTACGGCCTCAAGGCTCTCGCGACAGCGCGAGGCGGTTGTTCCCAGCCATTGACGACTCCCCTGCCCCCCAGTGGCCAGTGCCGAACGAAGTTCATCTGCCAGATCGCTCAGACCACTTCCCGTCACCGCACTGATTTCAACCAACTGGGTCTGATGATCGACACCATGAGCCAGGATGTCGGTCATTTCCGTTGCGGCAGTCGTGCCATTTTCAAAGCTGGCAGCACGGTCGATCTGAGTGAGCAGGCGCAGGCATTTTCGCGATTGTCGCCGCGTGATCTCGAACAGTTCATCATCGAGCATGGCACGTGCCGGGTCGAGACCTGATGCGGTACACCAGACAACGACATCAGCCTGCTGAACCTGTTCGGATCGCAGCCTCTGTGCCACCTGGCCGATCTGTTCGTCGGTCACTTCCCAACCTGCAGTATCAACCAGATCGAACGCCAGTCCGGACCAATCGACGGGGACCTGCAGAAAGTCACGCGTCGTTCCTTCAATCGCTGAAACGAGCGCGGCGTTACTGGCTGACAGGCGGTTGAACAGAGTGCTCTTACCCGCATTCGGCAGTCCTGCCAGAACAACTCGCAAGCGGGACCTCGATTGCATTCGATCCGCGGTCTGCTGCAACAATTCGTCAACGAACTTACGGGCAACAGCCACGCGTCCCAGCACTTCAACTCGGGAAACGAATTCGATGTCTTCCTCAATGAAATCAAGGCCCGCTTCCAGATCGGCGAGCAGTTCCAGTAAGTCTCGACGGAGTTCCGACAGCCGACCTGATATCCCGCCCGCCAGTTGAGACAACGCGGACTGCAGTTCTCGATGGTCATGCGCATCGATCACACCCAGGACAGCCTCTGCCTGGAGCAAATCGAGCTTCCCTGCCAGAAAGGCCCGCAGAGTGAATTCACCCGGACGCGCTGGTCGTGCCCCCAGTCGGTAAACCTTCGAAAGTACCGCCTCAAGCAGTGGCGGGGAACCGGGAAGATGCAGTTCAACGAGTGGCTGGCCCGTATAGCTTCTACGGTTCGGCCAGTCGTACAGATCGACGCGAACATCGCAGCGCGAACTGACACTACTCAGACACCCGCAATGCCTGGAAGCGACTCGAGCAGATTGCCACTGATCAGAATCGTCGGGACGAAACCAGCCTGAAAGCAGCTCACGAATCTGTGGCCCAGAGATCCGAATGATCCCTCGTTCCGATCCCCCCGGGGCAGATGCTAGTGCAGCGATGGTGTCTTCCAACGACAGATCCATCGATTCACCTCGGTATCGGGGCGTCACTCATTCGGGACGAATTGAGGGGATAAAGAATTCGACCTGGCCGTGCATCAGGGAACTCCAGGTGCGTGTCAACGTCGCACGGCCAGGTCAAAGTCTCCATGTTGCTGGCAAGCCATCGTTCACATCTGAACGAACGCATAGTCATGCCGCAACGCGATTCAAACGATCAAGCAGACTGTTACCGGTTATTCGCCAGCGAAAGCATTCGCCGGGCTCGCTGTTGATCGGCAAGCTTGACTTTCACTTCATCGTCCGTCCGGGCCACGCGGCTCTCGACTGCGGCGAGTTGCTTTTCAGCGTCGGCAGCAACCAGACTCTCGACTGGAACCGCACGGTGTGTCAACAACGAAACTGTACTTCCCAGAACCTGAACGAATCCACCATCGATGAAGAAGCTGCGCTGCCCCGATGCAGCAGTCATTTTCAATTCACCACAGCCCAAGCGACCGATCAAAGGCAACCGGCCCGGCAGGATACCAATATCCCCGTCGTACAACGGAAACCGAAGCGCAGAGACTGGCTCATCGAGCAGCGTTCGCTCGGGCGTGACGATAACCAATCGTAGTTTGTCACCAGTGGACATAGTTTGGTAGCCGAATTCTGTTGACTGAGATTACTGATTACGCCTTGGCCATTCGTTCTGCCTGTTCGGCAGCTTCCTTGATACCGCCGACGTAGGTGAACGCACCTTCAGGCAGGTGGTCCCACTTACCATCGCACAGTTCTTCGAAGCTTTCGATCGTTTCGTCACGTGGGGTGATCTTACCCTTCTTGCCGGTGAACGGTTCAGCAACCAGGAACGGCTGCGACAGGAATCGCTCGATACGGCGGGCTCGATGCACGACCAGCTTGTCTTCTTCGCTCAACTCGTCGATACCGAGAATTGCGATGATGTCTTTCAGTTCGCGATATCGCTGCAGAATTTGCTGCACGCGGCGAGCGATCTTGTAGTGGCGTTCGCCCACAACCAGCGGGTCGAGAATTCGGGACGAGGACGACAGCGGATCGATTGCCGGGAACAGACCCTTTTCAGCAATGCTTCGTTCCAGATACAGGAACGCATCCAAGTGCGAGAACGCGGTCGCGGGTGCAGGGTCGGTCGGATCGTCTGCGGGAACGTACACGGCCTGCACCGAGGTAATAGCACCACGATTGGTCGACGTGATTCGTTCCTGCAAAGCACCCAGTTCTGTACCGAGTGTTGGCTGGTAACCCACTGCCGAAGGCATACGTCCCAGAAGTGCGGACACTTCCGAACCTGCTTGTGAGAAACGGAAAATGTTATCGACGAACAGCAGGGTGTCAGCACCGGTTGCATCGCGGAACCATTCGGCCATGGTCAGCGCGGTCAAGGCGACGCGGAGACGAGCACCAGGCGGTTCGTTCATCTGGCCGAACACCATCGCGGTCTGCTCGATAACGTGCCGACCGGTGCTACCGATTTCGGCTTCCTGCATTTCGAGCCACAAGTCGTTACCTTCACGGGTTCGTTCACCGACCCCTGCGAACACCGAGTAACCACCGTGTGCCGCAGCGATACGGGCGATCAACTCGGTCAGAATAACCGTCTTGCCGAGACCAGCACCACCGAACAGACCGGCTTTACCACCGCGGACGAACGGAACCAGCAGGTCGATAACCTTGATCCCCGTTTCGAACATTTCGGTCTTCGAGCTGAGATCTTCCAGCTTCGGAGGAGCACGATGGATGGACCAGCGTTCGTCGTGAGCCACATCGCCACGGCCATCGATCGCATCACCGAGTACGTTGAACACGCGACCGAGGGTTCCCTTTCCGACAGGAACACTCACCGGATTCCCGGTGTCGACAACTTCCATGCCGCGAACCATACCGTCGGTTGAGCCCAGGGCCACACAGCGGACGCGACCGCCACCAAGGTGCTGCTGGACTTCGCCAGTCACCTTGATTCGTATCCCTTTTACTTCAACGTCAATCTTCAATGCGTTGTAAATCGCTGGAAGCTTGTCCATCGAAAATTCGGCATCGAAGGTAGAACCGATGATCTGTGTGACACGGCCGATATTCGCAGTCGCAGTAGTCATGCTCTTCGTTCTCTGACTTCTCGTGGGTTGGTCTTGAAGTCCCAGGTTAGTACTCGTTCAAACCTCGATGATCGACCGAGGCCACGCGGGTTCGCGGCTCTATTCCAGAGCTGCGGCACCGCCAATGATTTCACTCAATTCTGACGTAATCTGTGATTGACGTGCCCGGTTGTACTGAGCACGAATTGATCGAATCATGCCATCGGCGTTTTCGGTAGCACTCTTCATCGCAACCATTCGGGCAATCTGTTCGCTGACCGCCGCATCCAGGAAACACTTGAACAACCGTGCCTTGAAGGACGCGGGCACGATCTCTTCGAGGATCTCTGTCGGCGATGGCAGGAATTCGTATTCGACCTTCGATCCGCCAGCCGCTGGTGCCGAATCCTGCAACTTGCCGATCGGCAGCAAGGTCTGGATGACCGCCTTCTGACGCGACATCGACTCGAACTGCGTAAACGCGACATCCAATCGGTCGATGTCACCTCGCACGAAGCTTTCGATGAATCGCGAAGCGAGTTCGTCGACCTGCTCGAACGACGGCTTATCTTCGAAATGCGTATAGCTTGCTGCGGTCGTGATCTTCTGGAATTTGAAGTATCCGATCCCTCGTTTACCCGAAACTTCGACACTCAGTTCAGTGCCGTTATTGCGTGCTTCACGAATTCGACCTTGTGCCAGTCGCAGAACGCTGCCGTTGTAGCCGCCGCACAAGCCTCGATTGGACGTGATCACCAGCAGTATGCTTTTCTTTTCCGACTCACGTTGCTGCAGCAGCGGATGACTGAGAGACGAACCTTCGCCGGAAAGCGTTTCGGAGAGGTCTGCAACGATTTCCGAAATCTTGCGAGTATATGCAGCGGCTTCAAGAGCACGATCCATGGCTTTCTTGAAGCGCGCCGTCGCAACCAGTTCCATCGTTCGCGTGATCTTGCGAACGTTTCGAACGGCCTTCAACCGCTTGATGATTGCCCGTGCTTTTGCCATGACCTATCTTCTACTCGACCGGATTCACAACACTTGCAGTCTGTAACGCGAGAATCGCAGGCGGGATACTGGTTCCCGCCGGATTCAAACTTGTTCATTCACCGTTACTTGTGAGTCTCTTCCCAGTTGCGTCGCCATTCTTCCAGAGCAGCCTTCAGTGCCGCTTCGGTATTGTCGTCAAGCACACCTGTCTTGATCAGTGCATCGCGAACTTCGCTCTTCTGTTCACGCATGAACTCGAGCAGGTTGCTTTCGGCTTCCTGAACGCGAGGAACTGGAACCTTATCGAAGTATCCCTTCGAACCGGCGTAGATACTCATCACCTGATCAGCGGCTGGCAGCGGACGGAACTGCGGTTGCTTCAGCAGTTCCACCATGCGGTAACCGCGATCGAGTTGCTGCTGAGTTGCCTTATCCAGTTCGGTACCGAGTTGTGCAAACGCTTCAAGTTCGCGGAAGGCCGCCAAGTCCAGTCGCAAGCTACCTGCAACCTTCTTCATGGCCTTCGTCTGAGCGTTACCACCGACGCGGGACACCGAGATACCGACGTTAATAGCGGGGCGAACACCCTTGAAGAACAAATCTGGTTCGAGGTAGATCTGGCCGTCCGTGATCGAGATCACGTTCGTCGGGATGTACGCCGAAACTTCCCCTTCGAGGGTTTCAATGATCGGCAGTGCGGTCATCGAACCACCGCCGAGTTCGTCGCTAAGCTTGGCGGCACGTTCCAGCAATCGGCTGTGACAGTAGAACACGTCACCGGGATACGCTTCGCGTCCTGGTGGACGTCGCATCAGCAGCGACAACTGACGATAAGCCGTAGCCTGTCGAGTCAAGTCATCGTAGACAACCAGCGTGTGCTTACCCTGGTACATGAAGTATTCGGCAATCGCTGCACCAGCGTACGGAGCGATGTACTGCAATGGAGCAGGATCGCTGGCCGAAGCACTGACGACGATCGTGTAGTCCATGGCACCGGCACTGGTGAGTGCATCGATGACACGAGCTGTCGTGCTGGAACGTTGTCCGCACGAGACGTACACACAAATGACGTCGCCACCCTTTTGATTGATGATCGCATCAACCGCGACAGCTGTCTTACCGGTCTTGCGGTCACCGATGATCAGTTCTCGCTGGCCACGACCAACGGGCGTCATTGCGTCGACTGCCTTGATCCCCGTTTGCAGCGGCTGCTTCACAGGCTGACGAGCGGCAACACCGGGCGCCATCGTTTCCAGCGGCCGGGTCGATTCGGCGATCACAGGGCCTTTCCCGTCGAGTGCCACACCCAGCGGATCGACAACGCGTCCAATCAGGGCATTCCCGACAGGAACCGACAACAGGGCACCGGTCGTACGGACCTCGTCCCCTTCGGAAATCTTCAGGTAATCACCGAGAATGATCACCCCGACGCTGTTCTCTTCCAGGTTAAACACCTGTCCACGAACACCGCTGGAGAATTCGACCATTTCGCCGGCCATGGCCGAAGCCAGACCATAAACTCGCGCGATTCCGTCACCCACTTCGACCACGTGGCCAACTTCACTTACTTGAAGCTGACCGCGGAAGTCTTCAATTTCCTTCTGGATGACTGAAGCGATCTCGCCCGCGTTGAATTTCATTCAGACACCTCTCGCGCAATCGAGCGCGAAGTTGCTTAACTTGAGTCTTAAGGGATCCATCGTAGACCGTGTCGCCCACGCGAACGACCAGCCCACCGACCAACGTCGAATCTACCCGAGTCTCGAGAATCGGCTCGCACGCCAACGACGTACGCAGCGCGGTTCGTATCGATTCCAGTGCTTCACTACTGAGTACTGAGGCACCGGTGACAGTCACCCGCCGTTGTCCCGCACGTCGCTCGGACTCGATTTCTACCAGGTTCCGAATCCCAGGCAGCAACGACAGACGGTCATGCCGGGCCAGAACCTTCAGAAAATTCGCGAACAGCGGCGTCGCTCGCCCCGAGACAACGCGATCAATCAACTGTAACTTGTCGTCCTGGCTGATCGACGTACCGCGAAGCAGGCTGTCAAAATCCGACTGCGACCCCAGTACGTCAACAACGAACGAAATCAGTTCTTCGACGGCGCCGGCAACATTCGCTGCCGCTGCGTCCAAGTACGCGATCGCATAGACCTGCGCGATCGATTGAGCGCGAGGATCCTCGAACACGCCTGCTACCTTCGTTTTGTTTTCTACGTCCACGAGATCAGCCCTACCCCACGTAGTCCGACAGCCAGGTTCGTCCACTCCGAACCACTGCAACGGATTTGACGAACCGTCAGTTTCGCCGAACGTTCATTTCAGCCAAAGCCTGTTTGACAAGGCGATCCTGATCGCCGTCATTCAGAGTCCGACTGATGACTCGCTCAGTAGCGCCGATGACATTCGTCGAAACGAAGTCAAACAACTCCGCCAAAGCTTGATCACGTGACCGCTCAATTTCAGCGATCGCACGCTTCTTCATGGCGTCGGCTTCGCTCTGAGCGGTCGCGATAATATCCTGCTTCGTGTGATCCGCATCACGTCGCGCTTCAGCCAGCAGTTCACGCACTTCTTCATGCACGCTCAACAGCTTGGCTTCACGCTCGGCAATCAGCGATTCCGACTTGATCCGATTGGCTTCGGCGTCGGCGATATCCTGACGAATACGCCGCTCGCGTTCATTCAGACCATTTCGCAATGGCCCCCAGGCGCCGATCCGCAATACGGCACAGTAGACGACGAACGTGACAAGCGAGAACAGCGCCAGGTCTTTTGTGAAACCTGGCAGTTCAACACTATGTCCGCCGCCACCCCCACCGTGCTCGGGTTCGTGAGGCGCATCAGACGCCAACGCTACCGTCGAACCAGCCAGCACAAGGCTGATGGTGAAGACGCCAACAGTTCGTACCAATAGACCAAGCATGGCTTGCCACCCGTGTCGCAGTTCAGAGATCGCCTGACCAATCGACGCAAACATAACTAGTTCGCGGAATATGGCTTGTAGGTTCCGTTGTTCAGCAGGCAGACGATCAGTGCGAAGAACGTCGCACCTTCGATCAGCGCGGCTGCGATGATCATTGCCGTCTGAATGTTGCCTGCAACTTCAGGCTGACGTGCCATGGCTTCAACAGCAGCCTGACCAATTCGGCCAATGCCCCATCCAGCACCAATGATCGTCAATGCGGCACCGATTGCGGCCGAAAAGTGAATCCCGCTTTGACCACCGTCAGCAGCCAAAGCTGGCGTCGCGAACACAAACAACAAACAGATTCCGTACACCAACACCCGCAGATTCTGACTCACGTCGACTCTCCTCAACTGAAATACCCGGGACGCCCCAAGACTCTTGAACACCAAAACAGCTTCAGTGCGGATTGACTGCCGCACTGATAAACAACGAAGTCAACAGCGAAAACACATACGCCTGCAAGAACGCCACAAACAACTCAAGCATGCCGATTCCGACCTGCCCAAGAATACTCGCAGGCATGACAATGCCCCACAGCACTCCATCCACCTGTGCAATGAATGCCAGGAACACACCAAGAACCGTGTGGCCTGCCATGATATTTGCGAACAGACGAACCGCAAGCACGCCGTGCTTGATAAACAAGCCCAACGTCTCAATCAACCACAAACCTGGCACCAGCACAAACGCCAGCGGCCCGGGCAGATCCATATGCGGCACCAGCGACTTCCAGAAGCCAACAGCCCCGGACTTCTGTGAGCCGAAGAAAACCACATGACCGAAAGTGACTACCGCCAGAACTGCAGTAACACTGATGCTACCGGTTGGAGAACCAAGGAACGGAATCGCCCCCAGGAGATTGCAGATTAGAATATAGAAGAAGACACTCCAGACATACGGCAGATACCGATCCGCCGGGTGCCCCACTTCGACTGCAGTCGCATGCCCCGCCGCAGCGTGGCGGTGATCGCCATTTCCGTGATCGCCATGCCCGTGACCTGCATGCCCATGCGAATGATCTCCGTGCCCGTGATCTCCGTGACCATGATCGTCATGCCCATGCTCGTGCGGAATACCGATCGAAGGGCGAACAACCTGATCGCGAATAAAGAGAGCCAGCGTTTCCCAGAAGTTCCACCAGGCGCCAGTGACAGGCTTTCCGTCGCGGACTCGCGTCGCCAATCCACGAAAGATCAAAAACGACAGAACGAGTGCCACAACCTGCAGCACCATGAACTTCGTGATTGCGAACTGATAACCAAAAATCGACACCACTGGCAGCGACGGATAGGCATCGAGGCCAAAGAGATGACAGACAAATGTCGGGAGCTCCCAGACACTGCCGTCTTTCACGTGATGAAAAGGATCATTGGCCGACATGAAGTTCCATTCAACTTTGGTCGTTAACCGACTTCCCGCGCGCCGCAGGAGCCAGAATCACTGCCGTCTCAACCGCCAATGCTGCGAGATAGCAGACCAGCAACCATATCGTAAACTCTCGAAACCCCAGATCCGGGCGAAGAGAGTTAACCAGCACCAAACCCAACAAAACAAAAATCATCCGCAATCCGCCGCCGGCCAGAATCACATAGGGCGACAGACTGGTCCCCCGCAGCAGATCCGACAACAACAGCGTTAACAACCCTGGAATCAGGCACAGAAGAAGCGAGTAACCCAACCCTTCAACCGCTGCCAAGCCGATCGTACCATACGCAACTGGAGCCAGCAGGAGACCAATCACCAACATCCCCAGCACCAGCGCCAACAGACGACCGCCCAGTGATTTCACTCCCTACTCCACCAGCCCACCGGACAACTGAACTCGCTAGGGCTTTTCCTTAGCGAACTTCAGCAATTCCAGCATAGCCACACTGAATCCGAGCAAAACACCAACAATCATCAGCCACGGGGAAGTCGCAAACCGCTCATCAAGCCACCATCCGACACCCGGCGGAAGCGCCATCTGAATCGAAATTGACGTGACCCGTGACGCCAAAACGTAGCCTCGGGCTGCAGAACTTCGGCCATCGCGATTGTTATCGCTCGAAGCCATTGCGCAACCGCCTTCGGAGATTACGAACTGGACAGGCTGGCGAATGCTAGCCGTGGTCAGAACTGATGTCAAAGCTGAGGCATGGCGGCAGGGAGAATTCTCAATTTTGGGTTTCGGCAATTTTCGGCGTGACGGATGCAATGACACTGCGTTTCAGGCGGTTTTCGGTACGTCACAAACATCGGCAGCGTAGTTAACTCGTTCTGCAGACGAACGATGGCGAAATGCGTTGACGATTTTCCCATCCCGAATCAAAAACGCTCCCGGCATTTGCAGCCCGCTCCCTCGAATCTGCCCGAAACCGAACCGGAAAATCGTTCCTCCGAAAAGAGTTCGCCAGATTGTCGTCCAACCCGCCAATTCTGCCAAAGTCCCCAGACGCAATTGCAGCGCCCGATAAACTCGCCTGTCAGGGTCACTCACCTGATCAACCCCCTCACAACCGAACCTCCGCAGCAAAACTTCGCCCTCGGCCGCAGTGCTCATGTGAACCACCACAGGATAGGCCCCCGCCGCAGAAATTGCAGCGAGTTGCCCCGCGAGATCGGCGAGTGCTTCTCGGCAATAGGTACAACCCGAATGCCGAAGACAAACCAGCAACAGGTTTTGCCGACGCGAAATTTCGTCGAGAGTCTCGCCGCGCTCCGTACGAGTCTGCCGCAAAACATCTGCCAGGGGAGGTTCATTCACAGACCGCTGCGAATCCGTGACCCGTGCCGCATGCAGCAGAATGGCAATGAACGGCAACCACCAGATCAGGTCGTTGGCAATGATTGTCACTCCCGCCACCCATGGGAATTCGCCAATCGATGCCGCATAAACAAACCCGATCGGCCCCAGGAACTTTCCAATCAGGCCAACCAGAACCAGCGGCCACTGTGTCACAGGATCGCGAGCCGCCAGGGCATAGCCAATTCCATAGACTCCGACAATCATCCCGAGTCCCTGCACGAGCGATGGGTAATTCGGAGGCTCCATTCCAGCCAGGCGAAACGGAAGCGTCGGAAAGAGAATGACGAAACCGCCCCAGGCGAGATTGTAGACGGCAGCAAACATCAGGAGTCGCGGAACCCAGCCCGGCATCTGTAACGGGGCCACCTGCTGATCAATTGTCATGGGAGTCTTTCCTGTCAGAGACCTTATCGTGCCAAGCTCTTTCTGACAGGAAGACCGTTCTTTGCACCGCAGGATTAACTCACGAGATCAGTCATGAGAGGCACGCCAGAAGCCTGGACGCATCCTGAAGCTGCTGACGATACCTGACTGCAATAAACCGCAGCGATCACACTTTCGTAAAGATCGAATCGCTGACAGTCCCAGTGCTGTCTCCGAACGACGCTTCTTCGATACCCATCGAGCGCAGAATGCTCAAATAGACATTGGACATCGGCGTCCGGTCTTTCCGCCAATACGTCCCGTGCTTCAGGCCCATATTTGAGCCCCCGGCAACCAATGTCGGCAGGTTCGTCGGGTTATGAGTTGTGCTCGCCCCGCTCCCGAACAGGACGATCGTGTTATCCAGGACACTCGACCCCAGGTCCTGATACTGGTTCAGGCGATTCAGGAAGTAGGCAATCTGCTCGCTGAGGAACAGATCGTATTTGGCAAATGCCAACTGACCATCCTTGTCCTCGGCATGCGAGAGATTGTGGTGAGTTCGATTCAGGCCGAGCTTCACCGGGAATGTATCGCTGATTCCCATTCCATCTTCACGATTTAACATGAATGCCACAGAACGCGTGATGTCTGCGTCAAAGACCAGTGAAATCAGATCGAACATGTTCCGATAGTATTCAGCAGGCTCACCTTCCGTCGTCGCGTCCAGATTCAAATGGCTGTAGTCCTGGGATTTGATGGGGATATCAATCCATTTTTCAGACGCGACCAGGCGGCTTTCGATTTCATTCAGCGACGTCAGGTACTGATCGATTCGCTCGTTATCAGATTTGCCCAGTCGCCTGTTCAGTGACTTGGCACTTTCCTGAACGGCATCAACCAGCTTGACGCGTTTCTGAAGCTGCTCGCGCTGAGTTGCCAGCGAAGCACGATCGCCGCGAAACATCCGGTCAAAGACACGCCGCGGATTGTTTTCGGCTGGAACCGGCTTCCCTTCGATGTTGTACGAGATCGTTCCTGTTCGAGACAGAAAACCGACTCCCGCATCGATCGACAAGACGAGTGACGGCTGTCGGCAATACTTTTTGGTGTGCTGCGCGACAACCTGATCCAGAGCCACCGAATTGAATGCCCCGGGCTTCGGATCATGCAACGGAGCCCCGGTCAACCACATGTCCGAACACATGTGCGGATCGGCTTTAATTCCGTTCGGGTGCTGCAGGCCACCCAGAAAACTAACATGCTGGCGAAATGGCTGAAGCGGCTGGGTCGATTTGCCAAACTCGAATTCCCGCCCCTCTTTCTGAGGAAACCAGCTCCATTCCCCGACGCCATGCTTTGGATTAGGGAGTGACATTCCGTTGGCGGTGTACAACGCACAAAACCGTCGCGGAGTCTTGCCAGCGACCTCTTCCCCCATCGCTTCCAGCAACGGCAGCGACAACGTAACTCCTGCCAGGCCTTTCAGTACCGATCGCCGATCAAGTTTCATAGCGGAATCCAAGGGAGTCTGGTGGTACGGTTTCTGTCGGAGGAAATCACGGAACTTTTACGAATTCGGCGTCACTTCGCTACTTCTTCAGGAACATGTCACTCTTGATGACAAATCGGATCAAATCCTGCATCCGAAGTTCACTTGAGCGCAATTTTATGCATTCTTTCTGAAGGAACACAAGTTCATTGTAAGTCAGACTGCGCCCCAGAGCGTAACACGAAAGATGCTTCAGGAAACTGAACGTCACCTGATCGATCCGCTGTTCCGCCAGGTATCTCTTCAAGTTGTTCAGATCCCGAACTTCCGTTCCATCAGGCAGTTTGGACGGCGCATCGATCTTACGATCACTTTTGAACAAACCTCCCGCATCGTACTGTTCAAACGGAAGCCCCCACGGATCAATACCAGTGTGGCACTTGACGCATCCTTCCTGATTTCGATGCCGTTCGAGTTTCTCGCGTAGCGATAGATTGCTGCCATCGTCCTCTTTCAGACGGGGAACATTTGGTGGCGGATCGTCTGGAGGTTCCGCCACAAACTTGCGAGCCACCCACGCACCTCGCTTGATCGGATTCGGTTCGCGTCCATCCGACAGACCTGCCAGGATTCCAGCTTGAGCCAGGATTCCTCCCAGGTGTTCATTTTCATGTCGGATCGGAACGAATTTGAACCCGCTTTCTGTGCGGTCACCCAGGTTGTAATACGTTGCCACGACTTCATCGGCGACGATGAAATCGGAGTGAATGATATTACGCAGCGACAGGTTCTGCTGGATCAGATAGGTCAGAAACCGAATCGGTTCCTGCCGGAGATGCAGCTTCGCATCACGCGTCAACCGGGGAAAACGGCGGCTGTCGAAAGAAACCACGTCAAACTTGTCGAGGCTTAACCATTGCGAACCAAACTCACGCATGAACTGTTCGAACCGGGGATCACGAATCATGCGTTCCATCTGGTCGTCCAGAGTCGCATGTAACTGCTGCTTCCGTGCCAGATCGAGCAACGTTGAATCGGGTGACGAATTCCAGAGAAAGTACGACAGTTTGGACGCCAGTTCAAAGTCGTCCAGATCTTCGGGCTCTGGAGTGCTGCTGTTCTCAATCACAAACAGAAACTGCGGCGATGTCAGGATGACCAGCAGTGCGTCTTTGACACTTTGCTGAAAGCTCAGCTTTTCGGCAGTCGACCGTTTCCAGACGGCATAGATCGCTTCATGCTCCTCATCGGTGACAGGTCGTCGAAAGGCACGCGTGGCGAAGGACCGCAGGATTTCTGATGCATAAAGTGCGCTGTCGTTCTTATTGGGCGAGTCGATGAAGATTCGACGATGCGTCGCAGGTGGCCACTCTGAGTAATACGGACCTTCGAACTCGATCGATCGCAGCAGCAGACGTGGCATGTCACGTCCATCGGTATATTCGCTGCGCACGCCGATCTCCCGAATTCCAGCCAGGTAGTTGACGTTATCCAGTTCCACATCGGGACTGGGAAAATCATTGATCGGCCCGGAAAAGACATAGTCGCGCAGTTCGCTCCCTTTGACCGCCTGCGGTTCGCCGACTCGCGTCAACGTACTGCCACAGTCACGACGCAGCCCGAGATAGACACCGATCGACGGAGTTCTGCTTTCAAACGCCAGAAACTGTTTGCCGGAATCACTGTTCTCGGCAATCTTGCGGAACACAGCACGTCTTAAACCAGTATTGTCTCCTGATCGAATCGTGACTGGAGTCGGTCCTGCAGCAAGGCGAACCAGCATGAATGCATACCCCCGCTCGGGCACCTCATCGGGCTTGGCATCTGCAGGCTTTTTGAACTCGGGTAACTGGCCTGATGTGTGGCGTTCCCCCAGTTGGATCTCAACGTTACGACCTGCACCCGGCTCCCGGTACAGATCGACTGCATAGATTCCGGCATCGAGAATCTGAACCGTCGATGAGGGCGTTTGCGCCAGATTCGGGACTGTCGGACAATCCATTTCCGACTTTTCCGCCGTCGTCCCAGGATTCAGCAGCAGGACGTCGTCATATCGAGCCCCCTTGACGGTCACTCGGAAATTGCCGGTGTCAGGAAGTTCGCGTAGCGAAATCTTGAAATTTGCCATCGGCCCATAGGTACTCTGCTGACCGAAGATTTCCGAACTTGGAATCGCCGGACGAAGCAGCAGACCTGTCGGGACCACTTGAAAGGCTTCTCCCTTGGGATAACCCAGGTTCCCTCGCATGCACGCGAAAACCGAGTGATAGATGCTGTCGTACTTTCGCCATCCGCGCACCGTGTCGTTGCCCGCGTAACCTTCGATGAATTCGTACTTCGTACGCATATGAAACGGTGTGAACGGAAACGGCTTGGATGGTTGCGGCTCGGTCACCTGAAAGTCGGCATTATTCAACAGATGATTGTTCGCACCAAGAATCAATTTGTCGGGACAAGGAGTGGGATTGATCCCCTGCCCCAGATCCATGCGGAACGTCTGGATCGTTGGCGGTTTGTTTTCGTCGACGATGCAGAGATCCAGCGACTTTTGAGCGATGTCGAAATACGATTCCACCTGCAAAGGTGACAGAACCATCGACTGCCCATTGTTCGCAAACCCATCTTTGGAAATGGCATCAGGCGGTAGGACCTCTGTCAGATCCTCTTCGAGTCCCAGAAGATCGCGCAGCGTGTTGCGATACTGCGAAACCGTCAGTCGACGGATAGTTCCGTTTCGCTGAGTATTGCGTGCCATGGCCGAATTCATGGCCCGCTGAATCCAGCCTGACAGCCGCTTCTTATGGTTCTCATCAAACTGCGGTTCATCTTCGGGGGGCATCGCCCCATCAGAAATCTGTTTCAGGATATCCTTCCACAGGAACAGATGTTTGTCTTCAGGAATCCCCGTCAGAAGATCGACGCGAATACCAGACTTCATCTGATCCGCGTTGTGGCAACGAATGCAATACTGCTTAAAAAGCGGCTGAACGAAGTCGCGAAATTCTTTGTCGATTTCCGTGACCGTAACATCGGGCGAAGTCGCCGCCGCAGGCTTTTCTTCGCTGGAAACCCACCTTCCCCCACAAATCGCCGCGATCGCAACCAGCAGCGCAGCAGGCCACTGCCGCAATAAGAAATCTCGACACATCATCATGCGTTCCAAGAAAGCTCAGTCGACCGGTTCACCCAAGAAAACTCGACAGCGCCAGCATACCTGAGGTCAAGCACTGGCGCGGAGTGTCAGGGCCAAAAACACAGCCTACTTCTTGATCGCCTTGCAGACGAGTTGATAGTACTCCGCGATCTGGTGGCCGGCGGCCGGGGCAATGTCTGACTGACGGATGACAATCAGGTCCAGACTGGGAACGATGAAAATGTTGTTGTCCCATCGCCCCAGTGCCGCATACGCATCCTTGGGTACTCCGGCCCATTTGCCGGTGGTGTTGTTCCACCACAGGTATCCATAAGACTTGTTGAGATCCTGCGAGGGGGCAATCGATTCAGCCAGCCATTGTTCAGGCACGATTCGTTTGTCGGCCCATTTCCCTTTGTTCAACACCAGCAGTCCGATTCGGCCCAGTGATCGAGCGTTGGTATGACACCCCGAGTACGGGAGCGCGAGTCCTTCCCGCCGGTCCCATGTCATATCTTCCGCTTTGATTCCAATAGCGCGGAAGACGCGGTCATTCAGAAACTCGTCGATCTGCTTGCCAGTCGCCTTGTGGAAAACAGGGCTCAACAGCGCCAGGCCCGTGTTGTTGTAATCCCATTTTGCTCCCGGCTCATGATCCATCGCCGCGGTCTTCAGAGCGTAACTGAACAGATCTTCGCGCTGTCCAATGCCTGCATCATTGTGGACGCCTGATGTCATGCTGAGAAGCTGCTTGACAGTGATTGGTCGTTTCTTTTCGGGGCTGGCTTCAGGCAGGTATTGACCGACGGTGTGATCCAGCCCCAGCTTACCATCGGAAATGGCCAGCCCTGTCGCCATACTCGACAGTGATTTGCTGGTCGAATAGGCCGCAAACTTTGATTTTTGATCGGCCCCGGCAAAATACCATTCGGCCACAATCCGTCCGTGACGAATGACCATTCCGGATTTGCTGTTGTGAGATTCCAGCCATGCGCGGGCGCTCTCCAACACAGCCGCATCCATACCTTGGCTGTCTGGTGACGCCGTTTCCCATTCGTTACCGGGCCAGGCTGTCTGAGCCAACAGTGGCTGAACACATACGACACTGACCAGCAAGAGCCAACTCAAAAAGCGTGTCATGACGAATTCTCCGCGTTGCAACTTCAATAAGACGAAACGAGCGGCCCAGTTGGCTGCAATTGGATTATTCATCGATTCCCCCAAAGTTGCCATCGTCTCGCATGACTTCCGTACATACACGAGGTCCGCTGCCCCGTTGGCAATCTGCGCGGAAACGTGCTACGGATGGAGTGTTTACTAAATTCCCTGACAACGGGTTTCATTGTTCAATCACCATTCGTCAGGAACTCAAGAAGGAACCAACTGATGACAGTTGCACAGATCGGTCGATGGACCACCGGGATGGTGTTTCTCGTAGCGGGGATTTGTCAGGCTGCAGAGCCGACCTATCAGTCAGTCCCCGAGTTCTTCAAGATTCCAGCCGACTGGACTCTCGGACCCTGCTCTGCCTCAGATATGAGTCGTAAAGGTGAGATCTATCTGTTTCACCGGGGAAAGCATCCGATTATCTGCTTCGACTCCAATGGCAACGTACTGCGATCATGGGGAGACGACCTGATCAAGACCGCGCATGGACTGCGAGTCGACAAGGACGATAACGTCTGGGTCACCGACATTGGCGATCACCGTGTCTACAAGTTTGATCGAACCGGCAAATTGCTGCTGGCACTCGGAACTGGAAAGCCTGGTGACAACAACGACCAGTTCAACAAGCCGACAGACATCGCCTTCGGGGCGGATGGCGAGTTCTATGTGACTGATGGTTATGGCAACAATCGGGTGATGAAGTTCTCGGCGAAGGGGACGTTGATCAAGTCGTGGGGATCCGCAGGAAAGGGACCCGGCGAGTTCAACCTGCCGCATGCGATCGTCCTGGATTCTCGCGGCCGGGTTCTTGTGGGGGACCGTGAAAACAATCGGATTCAGGTGTTTGATCGCGACGGAAATCATCTGGAAACCTGGACGGGGTTCGCACCCTATGGCATGGCGTTTCGCCCCGATGGAACCTTGTTCATTTCAACAGGTCGCGAGAACGACATCGTTGAACTCGATTCGTCGGGGAAGATCCAGCGGCGTTTCGGCCAGAAAGGAAAAGGCCCCGGCGAATTCGACTTGCCGCACATGCTGACTTTCGATGCAAGCGGAGCAATGTTCGTGGCAGAAGTTGGCGGTGTCCGTTTGCAGAAACTTGTCAGAAACCCAGTCGGTAGCAAATGAAAGCAGGTCTGGATAACCTCGATCCGGCAGTTCCCATAACCGCTTACAGGATGTGATGAGCACCATGGAAAAGTTCACTCGATGGATACCGTTTGCACTGGCCTCCCTTTGGCTTGCTGCACCAGTTTCGTTCGTCAATGCGGCGGATGAGCCCAAAGCCTCTCTGGCAATCCCCGCCACCGATGAGGGGCTTCCGGGTGCGGGTCCGATTCGGCGATACGACTGGTTCAAGAACCTGTGGACTCAGAAGCGAACGGGGTGGGCAGGACGTGTTGAGCAGGATCAGAAGTCGCTCGTCTTTCTGGGTGATTCGATCACTCAGGGTTGGGGCGACGACATGGGGGGAAGCTTTCCGGGAGTCAAAGTCGCGAATCGAGGAATCAGTGGCGACACGACTCGGGGGATGTTGATTCGCCTGAAGGATGACGTTCTGGCTCTTAATCCCACAGGCATCGTCATGCTGATGGGGACCAATGACCTTGAAGAAAATGCCGAACCAGAAGTGGTCGCGGCGAATTTCAAGCTGATCATCGCGGAACTGAAAAAGCATAACCCCAAGCTTCCAATCGTCGTCTGCCAGGTCTTTCCAAGCTCGGCATCCAAGAAGCGCCCTGCCGACAAGATCAAGAAAGTGAATGAACTGTATGCTGCAGCGGTGAAAGGGGATGCCCAGATCACCTTGATCGAAACCTGGAAGTTGTTTGCAGACGAAAAGGGAGATGCCAAGCCAGCCGAGTTTCCCGATCTTCTGCACCCGAACAAAGTCGGCTATGCCAAGTGGGCTGCCGCATTGCGACCGATTCTCGCTACGCTCGAATACCTTGAAACCGCCGATGATGACTTTAAACCCGAACCGGGTTTCGAAAGTCTCTTCAACGGCAAGGATCTGACGGGCTGGGGCTTCCGCGATCAGAAGACCATGGAGAAGCAGGCAACCTTCGACGGCATGATCACCAGTTCTGACGGTCGCTACGTCGCCAAGCACGGCCGAATCGTCGTCACAACTCCGCCGGAAGGTCGTCGGGTCCAGCAGATGTGGACCACTCGCGAGTTCCCGAAGAACTTCACGATGAAACTGGAATTCCGGGCCACACCCAACGCCGACAGTGGCGTCTTTATTCGCAAACCACAATTGCAGTGCCGCGACTATCCCATCGCCGGCCCTTACAAGGAACTGAAGAACTACAAAGCCCAGGACTGGAATGAAATGGTCGTGGTGGTGAAGGACAACGTTGCCCACTGCACCTGTAACGGCGAAGTCCTCGAAGCCACGTTCAAGTTGCCTGCGACAGGTCCAATCGGTCTGGAAGGAGACTGTGGCCAGATGGAATACCGTCGCATTCGGATCATGGAGCAACCATAACAACATGGCCTCTTCTCAGCCTCACTATCAGACGGACTTTCCACCCGGTGAATTTGAACGACGGCGCGAACGGATCTGCCAGAAAATTGGTGACGCTCGAGCTGTCGTAGCCGGTGGCCCCGCAACAGGTGCGTTTGATCGGTTTCGACAGACGAACGAGTTCTACTACCTGTGCGGGGTCGAAGTCCCTCACGCCTATCTGATGCTCAACGGCAAGATGCGGTGGACAACACTGTATCTCCCTCGACGGGACGCCAAGCTGGAACGGAGTGAAGGAGCGCAGCTCAATTCCAGCGATCCCGAATATGCTTGCAGTGTGACAGGTGTTGATGAGGTCAAACCTATCGAACGGCTGGCGGAAGATATTCGTGAAGCATCGCGGATCTTTACCCCGTGTGCCCCGGCTGAGGGGCGCGAGGCCAGTCGCGATACGCTGCTGCACGCCCGCCATCAGATTGAATCGGATCCCTGGGATGGGCGGCCGTCCAGTGAGCAATGGTTTCGCCAGAAGCTTGCTGCAGCAGCGCCTCAGGCCGAATTCCACGATCTTTCGCCTGTCCTGGACGAGATGCGGTTGATCAAGAGTTCTCGCGAAATCGAACTGATGCGCCGTGCTGGAAGACTCACGGCTCAAGCAGTGATCGAAGCGATGAAGATCACTCAGCCAGGGCATTTCGAATTCGAATTGGGAGCGGTCGCTGACTACGTCTATCTGCGAAGCGGGGCCCGGGGGCCAGGTTACCGACCGATCATTGCCAGCGGTCCCAACATCTGGAACGCGCATTACTATCGCAATGATCGCCTGATGCTGGCGGGCGATCTCGTCCTGATGGACTACGCTCCTGATGTGAACTGTTACACCAGCGACATCGGGCGGATGTGGCCTGT
This sequence comes from uncultured Schlesneria sp., assembly GCA_963977965.1. Classification (GTDB taxonomy): domain Bacteria; phylum Planctomycetota; class Planctomycetia; order Planctomycetales; family Planctomycetaceae; genus Schlesneria. Next base: position 38,684 of record CAXBSB010000001.1, on the reverse strand, counting down.
TGATGGAACGTACTCTCCCGTGCAACGCGAACTGTACGGGTTCGTTGTGGAGTACCACAAAGTCCTGCTGAAGCTGATTCGTCCGAAGCAGACGGTGGCTGAACTGGCGAAGGAGGCCGCTGTCGCCACGGAACCGATCTGGGCCGAGTGGGCGTGGTCAAAACCAGCGTATCGCGAAGCAGCAAAGAAGATGATCGATTCCGAAGTCGCTTTCACGCATCCGGTCGGAATGGCGGTTCATGATGTCGGGGCTTACAAACAGGCTCCGCTCGAACCTGGTTTGGTCTTCGCTCTCGACCCGCAGCTATGGGTACCGGACGAAGAGCTTTATATTCGGGTTGAAGATACGGTTGTCGTGACACCGGATGGCGTCGAATCGTTGACACGGTTGGCGCCGCTCGAGTTGGATGCTGTCGAGCAATTGATTGCCGGACATTAATCGAGCGAAAACGACGTACGGCATCCGCGAATGATTTTTGGAAAAGCTCTGTAATTACTGACGACCAAAGATTCGAAGGATAACTCCATGATCCGCAACTTGTTCGTGGCCTGTCTGCTGCTCGGAACTATTTCATCAGCGGTCGCTCAAGACATGCCTCTGTCACAGGTCTTGATTGACGGAGAAGGATGGCAGTTGGTGGCGGAAGGGTACAAATTCACGGAAGGCCCTGCCGTCGACAAGGATGGTACGGTTTACTTCGTGGATGTCCCGGCAAGTGTCATCCTGAAGATCGGGGCAGATGGCAAAGCAGTCGTCTGGGCCAAGGATACGGGAAAGGCCAGCGGCCTGATGTTCGGCCCGGAAGGACGTCTGTACGCCTGTCAGAGTGAAACAAAAAAGATCGTCTGGTATGACCGAGACGCCAAGCCGACAGTGCTCGCCGAGGACGTCCCCTGCAATGACATCATGGTCGATAAAAAGGGGGGCGTTTACGTCACTGACATGGGAGGCAATCAGGTCTGGTACGTGTCGCCCGACGGAAAGAAGCGAGTCGTCGCCAGCGGTTTCAAACCAAACGGTCTGACGCTGTGGCCGGATGGAGGAACTCTGGTCGTCGCGGACTGGGAAAGTCCTCATCTGCAGACGTTTCGCGTCGAGCCTGATGGCAGCCTGAAGTTTGGTGAAAAGTATTATGGTCCGCTGCAAATCCCATCCGGGCAAAAGTTGCCTGGATCCGATGGAATGACCGTTGACGACGTCGGACGCCTTTACGTCGCCACACACGCCGGTCTGCAGGTCTTCGATCCCACAGGCCGCCCCTGCGGTGCCATCGTGAAGCCACAGGTCAGTTTCCTGTCGAACGTCAAATTCGGCGGTGAGAAGTTTGACACGCTTTACGTCACATCAACCGACAAGGTCTACAAACGCAAATTGAAAACGACGAGTACTCCGCACTTCGCACGGTTGGCGAAGTAATCAAGGCGCGTTGGCGAGATACCTCGGGCTTTTTTGAAGTTGGGCAGGAAGTACGGAGGACGTGCCGTATTTCGCCACGAGTGAGGTTGGGACGTCGAATCAGCATCGTCCGAACTCTGACGAGTTCGGCTACGCGACGATTCGCGACAATCTCCGGCAAAGCGTAGCCGAAGTCGTAAGACTTCGGTTCGTTTGATTTATCCAGACACCGAACTCTGACGAGTCCGGCTACTGCTCAAGTCACCACATCAACGATAACAGATGGTGGGCCGACATTCGTAGCGAGCGGAACCACCCTCGTTTGGAAAACGATTGCCATGACTCGACGGTGGCGATCAGGTGTCATCTGAAAGTTGGCCGACTATACTACCGCGACACCCTGCGGACGCTGCCAGCGTCCGTGGAGTGAACCAGAGTTTTTGAAACATCCCAGGCTGATGCTGGCAGCATTCAGCCGATCAGGTTCGAATAATGCTTTGGATTGCTGTCGTTTCTCGCTGGATTCATATCGGTACTGCCATCGTTCTTGTTGGTGGTCTCGTATTTCTGCGGTTTGTGCTGGGGCCTGCCGCTGCTCAGCTTCCCGATGAAGCTCATGAACGCCTGCGGGAGTTAGTTCTGGCAAAGTGGAAACGATTTATCCACGGGGGCATCGCACTCTTCCTGATCAGTGGCTTTTACAACTACCTTGTTGTTCTCGCTCCGATGCACAAGAAGGACGCGCTGTACCACGCTCTGATTGGGACAAAGATCCTGGTCGCGTTCGCGATCTTCTTTCTGTCGTCTGCTTTAGTCGGACGTTCGAAGGCGTTTGCGGGGATGCGCGCCAATCCGAAACTCTGGCAGGGAATCATTTTGGCTCTCGCTGCCGTGGTGATCGGAATTTCTGGATATGCCAAAGTCGCGCTGAAGGGAACAACGCCAGCTGCCCCTGTCGCGGTCAGTTCGAGCGCCGAATAGCGAGAAAGTCCTGCGGGAAGAACCGAACGCCGAGAACCACAAATGATTTGGCTCAAGAGATTTGCGTTTCTGATCGCCGTTTATTTTGTTGGACTCGGCTTTCTGGCCATCATCGCAGCTGCCGTGATGTTCGTGACGAGATTCTTACTCGGAATCACGAATCCGATGTTCAGGCAGGTCGAATTCGGGGTTTGTCTGGTTGCCGCTTTCGGTGCCGCGTTTTTTGTTCTACGCCGTGCCTGGCCAACTCAATCGCCTCGAACACCCGAAACTCCGGAAAACTCGACCATGTCCGCGGCAGCCAGCAACACGTAATGCGAAGTTGATCTGTCGCTGCCGGGACCATTCTTTGTAACTCCTGCATTTAAAAAATGTACGGATATTCTTTGACGTTCCGATGACGATGGAAATCTGCAGGGAACTTGACGAATTCCTGCACCTGAAATCTATGAAATGTGAACTTTTTCTCTGATCCAGGTGTCTAAGATCTACGTTGTTGATCTGTACTGTGAGAAATGCTTCGAAAAATTCAGATTTCGGTGATCCAGCGGTTTTTGGATTCTCAGCGTAGTGATGCAAAGTCAAGAGGCATCAGTTTTGCATCGGCTATGGAATGGTTTCGCTTGGTGTCAGATTGACAATCTCTGCCAATGCATTTGATCGGTGACGGTGTGTGTAGGGCTGGTTCACGACCAGCAGGAGGTAAGCACCATGTCCCTTTATCGCAATCCTGCCCTTCGACAGTTGAAGGATCAGCAGATCAAGTTCGCTCCCCGTGACGCTCGACTGAAACAGATTGAGCGAGCCGAATGGTTGCTGAACGAACTCGACCCTGCTGCGACGTATCGTTACCCGGAACTGTGTGAAAAGATCACCAGTTACCGCGGTGAAATGTATCCTGACCTGGTCCTGACCGGCGAAGAAGCGGTGCATGACCTGCGCTGCTTTGTTGAGGATCTCTCAGACAGTGCCGAGATCACGGTTGAAAGTGCCGGTGAAGAAGTTCTCACCGTGACCGATGTCAGCCGCCGTTACAACGTATCCACAAAAACGGTTTCACGCTGGCGAGATAAGGGCTTGGTCAGTCGACGATTTCTACTGGCAGGTCGGAAGCGTGTCGGTTTTTTGAAATCATCTGTCGAAAGATTCGTCAGCAAGCATTCTGAGGAAGTCGATCGAGGCTCCAAGTTCACTCAAGTGACAATCGACGAACGCGAAAAACTGATCGAGCGTGCTCGGCGACTGGCTCAAGCGGGTGGATGTCCGACAGAAATCAACCATCGCCTGGCTCGCCACTTCGGCAGATCCCCCGAGACTATCCGTTACACCTTGAAGAATTTTGACCGCGAACACCCTGAGACGGCCGTGTTTCCTAACGCATCTAACAGTTTGACGAATGAGCAGAAGCGAGAAATTCATCGCCGGTTCACCCAGGGTGTGGCCGTCGAAGTCCTCGCTAATGATTTTCATCGGACGAAAACGAGCATCTATCGGCTGGTCGCGGAAGTTCGTGCCGAACAGATCATGACTCAGCCCATTGATTACATGGATGCCCCCGACTTCCACGTCGAAAACGCCGACGCCATCATTCTGGCGCCTCCACCAGCCTCGGACCGAAAGGTCTCGGCAGTGAAGGCTCCTCCAGGACTGCCTCCGTACCTCGACAGCCTTTATGCGATTCCGCTGCTGACCAAGGAAGAGGAAGTTTACTACTTCCGCAAGATGAACTACTTGAAGTTCAAGGCTTCCGAACTGAAGAAACAGCTCGATCCTGCTCGTCCCAAAACGCGCGATATGGATGAAGTTGAATCGCTGAAGCAACAGGCGGACGAAGTCAAGAATTTCCTGATTCGCAGCAATCTTCGACTGGTTGTCTCCATCGCCAAGAAGCACATGAAGCCCAACGTCAGCTTCTTCGAAATGGTGAGCGATGGAAACATGTCGTTGATCCGGGCGATCGAGAAATTCGACTTTACCCGCGGCTTTAAGTTCTCCACCTACGCAAGCTGGGCCATCATGAAGAACTATGCCCGGTCGATTCCGGCCGAGCATACTCAGATGGATCGATTCCGGACGGGTAGCGACGAGATCTTCAGCCAGTCGTCAGACCCTCGCAGCGGCGGCCTGACGGACGAAATTGTGAATCACAAACAGCACGAAGCGTTAATGGGGATCCTTTCTCAACTGACGCCTCGTGAACGAGATATCATCATTGCTCGATATGGCTTGAGTGAAGGTGCGGCACCTCAAACCCTGGAACAGGTTGGGGCCAAACTGGGAGTGACAAAGGAACGAATCCGCCAGCTCGAAGCCAGAGCCCTGGCACGATTGCGAGAGATCGCCGAAACCGAGCATCTGGACGTTCCTGGAATCTGAGATTCCGGTCGCCTTGCCGTCAGACAATTCCGTGGGGTACGCTTTCGAGCGTGCCCCACTTTGTTTTTCTGCCATGAATTCATCGCCGTCTGGAATCCAGCGGCCTGAAATCACCATCACCGAGGTTTCTGTTGGCTTCGTCGTCTCGCATCTATCTCGACAACGCTGCAACGTCATTCCCGAAGCCGGAAGCGGTATATGCGGCCGTTGATCACTACCAGCGACAGAACGGAGCCGCGATCGGTCGCGGAACCTCGCGCGAATCCGTCGAAGTTCAGCGGATCGCTGACAGATGTCGACAACTGGCCTCACTGACCCTCGGAGCGGAAGGCCCCGACCGAATTGTTTTCACGTTTAACGGTACCGATGGACTGAATCTCGCTCTCTTCGGCCTGTGCCGACCGGGGGATCAAGTCATTACAACCGAGTTCGAACACAACTCGGTGTTACGCCCGTTACGATGGCTCAAGGATCACCTGGGCGTCGAAGTCACGATGATTCGGCCTGGCCCAAGTGGGCAAATCGATCCGGGTGAAATCCAGAAACAGATCCGCACGACGACGCGGTTGATTGCTGTTCAGCACGCCAGCAATGTGACGGGAGTCGTTCAACCGATCGATGCGATTTGCGAACTGGCCCGCGAGGCAGGGATTCTGACGCTGGTGGATGCGGCACAAACAGCAGGACATTGGCCAATCAATCTCGCCAGCATTCCGGCCGACCTTCTGGTATGTCCCGGTCATAAGGGACTGCTTGGCCCGCTGGGAACCGGTCTCGTCTACATTCGCCCAGGAGTGGAGCAGGTGCTGGAGTGTTATCGACTTGGTGGCACCGGGACTCAAAGTGAGGACGACCGCCAACCCGATCAGATGCCTGATCGCTATGAAGCGGGGAATCACAACGCGCCCGGACTGGTCGGTTTGTGTGAAGGCCTGACGTTTGTCAAAGACCGGACAGTCGCAGCAATCCATCAGTCAGAATCAGAATTGACGGAACGACTGGTTGAGGGCTTGAAGTCCTGCCCGGGTATTACGGTTTACGGGCATCAGCCCGCAATTCCACGTGTTGGCGTCGTCGCGTTCAACGTTGACGGTTTCGCGCCACACGAAGTCGCTTCGATTCTGGACGAGACGTTCGGCATTCAGTCTCGCGCAGGATTGCACTGTGCTCCGGGGGTGCATCGATTCCTGGGAACATTCGACCGTGGCGGTACAGTCCGCTTCAGCGTGGGAGTCTTCACCACGACAGAGGATGTTGATCAGGCCATCGCTGGCGTTCGTGAACTCGCATCATGCTCGCCGTGACGTTTGACACGCCCAAACACCCGAACTACGCCGGTACCGCCAGGACCGTTCCCAGGTGACTTTGTTCTGACACAATTCGAACCTGGGTTCCTTCGCGATTGAAGCGAGTTTTCAAATATCCCAATGCGGCAATTGCTCCCTGGGAATCTGGAATCGGTGACACAGACGTGATGACACCTGCCTCATCGTCTGAGTCGGCAGCAAGAACACCCATTCCCGCGACGGGACGGCTTCCTGGTGCAAACGTGATGCGACGCAGTTCGCGATTGGTATGCCCCATGGCATCCAGGCGCGCGATCGGTTCCTGGCCGAGATAACACCCTTTGGTGAAGGAGATGCACTGGCGAGTGCGAGCGACTTCCTGAGCGAGATTCTCGTCGCTGATGTCACGACCATAAACCGGAAAGCCCGCTTCGATCCGCCGGGCTTCAAATTCCTCCGCCGTTCCATTGATGCAGCCGATCGCCAACAAGCTTTGACGCATCGTCTGCAGAAATTCTCGCCCGCCTGAGATCAGGAACCCCGGTTGATTCAGCATGTCAACTCGCCGAACATCGAACGAGTTTCCAAAAGCTTCCCGAGTGACTGAGCCATACATCGCCAGGCCATCTTCGAGCATCAACAATTGAGCGGCATGTGGACCTGTGACGAACAGTTCGCCACGTTCACTCGTTCTGCCGATCAGATTCACATCCTCACGAATCACATACCGATCAAGATGCGTGATGATCGTCGCTTCGTGTCCCGGAAACGTATCGAGCCAGAGGGAACTGGGTGTGGCGAAGACATACAAATGCCCCAGCACCCGCCCCTTGATATTCGTCAGAAAGGCTTCGCAACCCTGACCGGGCTGTAAGGCCTTGATGTCGTTCGTGCAGAACCCGTGCAACAACTTCGCACGATCCTTGCCGGTGATTTCAATCTGTGTGCGGTCACTCAGATCGTACACAACAACAGAATCGTGCATGGCTTTTTCAACTGACATGTGTATCCGTCTTCGGCGTGGAATTCTTGGAATTATACCTGGAATCGATGATGGCCCGCCTTACGTGTCCAGCGGGCGTTCAGTCTCTCGTGCGCAATCGCAATGATCAATGCAGCGAGTGTTCGCCACAGTGGTTGAAGATTTTCAGAAGGTTCTCGCTCACAGCCAATCGGTTGCGAGTGATCACTCAGTAGTCAGCAATGGAACCATCTTTCAAGGTCTTTCCCGGCCACTTGTAGTTCTGTGGCTTTTTGACCGCTTCCTCCAGGTTCTTTTCGTCGACTTCAATCCCGAGTCCGGGGCCACCAGGAAGATTCACATAGCCTTCGGCATCGACCTTCCAATCCATCCGCATGATCGTTGCCGGGTTGAAACCGCTGTTTTCGGGATAGAATTCATGGATCAGGAACAGTGGGACAGACGCCGTCACGTGCAGGCTGGCGGCAATCCCCAGGTTACTGGCGGTGCAATGAGGTGCAATCGGAACGAAAAAGGCTTCGGCCAACGTCGCGATCTTTTTCATCGACGTGATACCGCCCGTGTGACAGCAGTCAGGCTGCAGAATGTCCAGGCAACCGTGCTGGAGGTACGGCAGCATCTCGTAGATGGTCCGATCTCGTTCACCTGCCGCCAGGGGAATCGCAATCTGTTCCTTCAATCGCTTGAAGACTTCGATATTCCCAGGCACGGCCGGCTCTTCAATGAACAACACATCGTATGGCTTCAGTGCCGCTGCAAGTTGAATCAGAGTTGCCGGTGGAACAGCACTGTGAGCGTCGAACATGACAGCACCTGCGGGACCAACCTGATCTCGTGCGGCCTTGATCGACGCGACAATCTTTTCGATATCGGCAGGTGTTCCACTGTGTTCAAAGATGCCCGGTGGCGGGACTTTTTTGGCTTGTGGAGTGTGGTAAACGCGGATGCGATCCCGTGTCGGCCCTCCCAGCAATCGATAGACGGGAACTCCCCACAGCTTCCCGGCGATATCCCACAGGGCCATATCGATCCCGGCGAGTGTATGAATCATCAGGGCACCGCCACGCATGTTGCGATGCGACCGAAAGACCTTTTGCCACAGATGCTCGATCCGAGTCGGATTTTCGCCGTCGATCAATTCGAATAGCGATTCCACAAGGACCTTGGCAACTCGCGGATCAACTCCCTTGATGTCACCCCAGCCGACAATTCCGGCATTCGTTTCAATGCGAATGAAGACATGAGGACTGACCAGAAAAGTGCGGAGTGCCGTAATGCGCAAACTGGAGGCTCGATCAACCACTTGAGCCGCAGGATTCTGGTTCGCACTGACGGTGTCACTGAGAAGCGCATTGCCCGTGGCAATCAACGCAGCGGTCGAGAGCAATTCACGTCGAGTCGGCATCGTCCTCTCCTTTAGCATTTCGAGATTTGTGACGAAGAAGATTATGATCCGGCCTGAGGATGGCTTGCCAGTGAACCGCCGTCGGCCGACGTGGCAGTGGGTCGTCTGAAACAATTGATGCCACCATCCGGCGACGGCACGATCTTCTTTCGAAGCGGTTCGCCGGTAAATCGGTCAGCACGGGCGGTTCAAGGCCACCGCCCGTGGCACCCGACGCGTTGCGTGGCCCGACGGCGTAGCCGAAGTCGTGAGACTTCGGTTTTTCTGCATCACCATGTCTTGAACTCTCAAGAATTCAACTACTTTCGCACACCACGCGGACGCCAATTCTGTCGCTCAACTGGGCTCAACTGGTAGGGACGCTGGCGAACGCCAGGCTTTCTGTAAAAAATCGTCGATTCATGTAACCGGCACGTTTCTGTGGCGTTGATATTCCGTGCGGACTTTACCATGCCTGAACCGGAAATCGATGTCGCAGTGTTGGTGGAACGAGCGCGGCGGCACGATCAAGAGGCGTCGCGGCAGCTCGTGGCGTACCTCTATCCCAGCGTGATTGGAATTGTCCGCTCGCACCGGGTCAGGCGGAGCGACGAAACAGACCTGGTGCAGGAGGTCTTTCTGAAAGTATTTTCCCGGCTGGATCACTATGCCCCGCGTGCTGGAATCCCTTTCGATCATTGGGTTTCCCGTCTGGCAGTCCGTACGTGTCTTGATGCATTGCGATCCGAGCGACGTCGTCCCGAACAACGCGTTTCTGAACTGAACGACGCGCAACGAGCCTGGCTGGAATTCCTGACCAGTGATGCCCCGGTGAATCCTGTTTCCGACAACGCGGCAGCACGAACATTAATCGATGAACTGCTCGGAAGGCTCAAGCCCGAGGATCGGCTGGTACTCGAATGGCTCGATCTGCAAGAATTCAGTGTCAGGCAGATCAGCGAACAAACAGGCTGGAGTGAATCTTCGGTAAAGGTACGAGCGTTTCGGGCTCGTCAGAAACTACGACAACTGGCAATTCAGTTGAGAAAGGAGTTTCCCTGATGAATGGCAATTTTGATGACCGCTGGCGCCGCATGGTCGAAATGGCACGCCAGGATCGCGACGCGGAACCGGTCGAAATTCCCGCAGGGCTGGCGGACTCAATTGTGACTCGCGTAACCGCAGTACGACTGGCCACTCCTGAGCAGGACTGGTTCCGCCAGGGTTGGCGAGCGCTGGTGGCGGTGTCGATTGCACTCGCTGTCTGCCTCGCAGCCGACAAACTGGGCCAATCGCATGAATTGACATCGTTTCTGCCACCCGTTGAACCGACTGAACTCACATTGCCGTGGACATCATGAAGACCTGGAAAATCACCCTCTGCCTGACGCTATTGGTTGCCGCGAGTATCCTGCTCGGCGTGTGGATCGGTTACCGGGCCGCTCTGCGGTCGAAGAATAATCAGCAGGTGATCGCCCAGTCATGGCACAAACGCGCAATCAAGAGTCTGAACGACAAGCTGTCGCTGACAGACCAACAGCGCACTCGCGTGGATCAGTTAGTGTCCGCAGCGGTCAAGAAATTTCAGGGACTCAAAGAGACCACTCTCAGCCGCGAACGCGAAATCATTCAGCAACTGGTGAAAGCGGTTGAGGCCGAGCTGACGGATGAACAGAGGCAGACGTTCGCAACAATGAAACCCAAAGACGAAGAAATCACGCTCGACCTGCTTCGTGTCGAGGACACGAAAAGTGAATAAAAAACTGTAACCAGCGGACGTTGGCTTCGTTAATACGGCATCAAACGAAACCACCACTATTGATTTAATTTGTGTTGGCAGGTTTGTCACGATGATTGCCGCTTGCGATCGTCCGAGCCGTGGGCTAGCGCCCAGCGGCTGATGGTCCAACTCCGAATCGACGTGGTTCCAGATGTCCAGGACGACAACTTATCCAGTTTCAACCCATCAGCCGGAACGCGCTAGCGTCCGGTTCAAATCGTGGGCAAACGCTCTGTTTCTGTTTACGTTCCGACAACCTTAGACTCAAGGAAAATGTGAAATGAAGAATCTGTTGCAACAATACTTTGGCTTTGCTCGTGTCCTGCGATGCCTTGTGGCCTGTGGCGTCGTTGCCCTCAGCACAGTGGCCATGGCTCAGGATCGAATCGGCACTGAAGAAGCCCAAAAGGTTGGCAGAAAGCTGGTGGATCTACTCGGCACACCTGCAGATGCTCAACTGACGATCAGTGCCGACACGGATCGTGGCGAAGGTTACAAGCATGGTGAACTGGGCCTGCTGGTCCTGCCTGACCAGAAGCTCACCGCGGCGCTCCTTGAAGCGGCCAAAGCAGAACCCGTTCCAGTCGGTCAACTCTGGATGAAAGGGATCACTCCGGTTTCTGATGGCGTCATTGTCCCGGTCGCGAAGCATCGCAAGCTGACTGTCACCGAAGGGGACAAGAGTGTCGATGTCACCGTCTGCCTGCTGGGGGCTCGTAAACGCGACGGAAAAATGGAACTGGTTCTGTTTGGTCAGGGCAAAGAACCAATCACTGTTGCCGCGTTGGAGCCTGATCAATCGACATCGACGGCACCAATCGGAGTTATAGTCGCCAAAGAGACTGAAGAGACCGGCCGCATTGAATTGACTCTGGCCAGCAAATTCAAAGCAAAACTGTTCGTCAAACGAGCGGAGTAAACCTGAGTGAAGTCGGCACCTGTGTGCATCGTGCCGGGTGCCGACTCTCTTATTTCTGCCTCACGGAGCCATCAATTCGCTGGTTCCATTGGGGCCACCTTTACCCGTTTCGCGAGCTTTCATTTCAATCACGACTTCACTCGATGGCTTGAAGTCTTCGCGGGGTGACTGGTCGTCCTTGATCTCACGAGTGATCTTGGCACTCCAGCGAGCGACGCCGAACGGAACGTCTTTGCTTTTCCAGATGGTCGATTCCATCACCGTCCGGCTGGAGGGCCGTTCTGTGGTAACCTGGCCCTGCCACTGGCTGGCGGCCTTGACGTTTTCCAGGCCGATTTCTGGATCAACGCTTTCTTCGACTTTGCGAAGTTCGCGGAAGTAACCGACCAGGATTCCCAGTGGATAAAGCTGCAGTGCTGGTTCGGTCAACGGTTTGGCGTTCCCGTTACCAAGTTTCCGGAACCCTTTGACCAGCGGCAGAAAACTGACCGGAACGCCGTCAGCGTCCACATTGTCGTTGATGACTGCGGTTTCCGGGACAAGGACTTTGTAGATTTCGGTCCCGGTCAGACCGGTATCGATCTTTCCGTCCTTTTCGCGGCCGCGTTCGATCTTGATTTCGATCCATCGGCAGGCCGTCATCTGCTCGTTGTACTCGGCCATCTCGGCGCCGACCGACTTGATCCAGACGTGCTCAATCCACGGCGTGATGTCGACTTTTGAAGCCTGTTCGTCAGGTCGCAGTTCACTCTGTGCGTACGTTCCTTCGAACTTAACCCACGTCCCGTCTTCGGGAAGCTGGCAGACGACACCCTGAGCTTGAACGGGGCTCGTCAACAAACACACAGTGATGATCAGGCACAGTCCTGCGGCGAATGCCTTCATTTGATAATCTTCCTTCCAGACATGAAACCGTCCGAGTATCCAAAGTCTGGCAGACAAAGGCAGTTGTGGCAAGATCGATTCACCCCTTTCGATGGATCTGAAAGGGGTTCTGCCGGTGTAATTCGGACAATTCGTAAACTCAAGGACCGCGATCCGCGTTTCAGAATGTCATTTCGTAACGGATGCGAGGGAAAACGGGGGGATTTCGTCGCGGAACTGCTATTCGCCTGCCAGATTCCTCGTCCCAGAAACCAGGCCCAGGTCTAGCAGGCATTTGACGAGTTGTTTGGCAACCGGCCCGGCAGCCTTTCCGCCGGAACCGCCGTGCTCAAGCACCACCACAAACGCGATTCGGGGCTGATCGGCGGGAACGTAGCCTGCGAACCAGGCATGGTCAGCCCCCCCTGATTCTGCGGTCCCCGTCTTTCCAGCGATTCGAATTTCCTTGAGATGTGTCGTCTTGTAGGCGGTTCCTCGCGGATGATTGACCACCATCTCCAGGCCCTCGCGGATATGAGCCAGCGTCTCTGTTCGTAACCCTTCGATCGGTTGAGGTTCGGGATGCGAGAAGACCGGACGGAAGGAAGGGCCGGTTCCTACAGTGACTGGCCCCGTTTCTGCCGCCATGTGAGGCGTCACCAGTTGGCCGCCATTTGCAACGGCTGCCATAACGCGGGCCATCTGGAGCGGTGTGACCAGCAGATCGGCCTGACCGATCGCCAGCCCTAATGTTTCTGCAGGATGCCAGCGACGCGGGTTTCCACCGATGACTTCACCGGGGTACGGCAAGTGTCCACTCCCTTCCGATGGCAAGTCGACACCGGTCGGTTGACCGATACCAAACTTACGCGACCAATCCACCAGCATCGCCGGCCCCATGCGTCGTGCCGCCGTAAAGAAATAGACGTTGCACGACTGACAGAGCGCATCGGCCAGTCGAGTATCACCATGCCCCAGCTTGTGATGCCGGTAAATCAGACAGCGATGTTGATCGGGGTTGTCGAGGTATCCACGACAGGCAATCGGAATATCGGGATTGACTTTGCCACTCTCGACAGCAGCGACTGCTGAAATAATCTTGAACACCGAACCTGGTGCGAGGGCCATCTGAGTCGCTCGCGAGAACAACGGCTTGCGTGGATCTTCCATCAGATCCCTCCAGCGCTCTCGATCCGGGTTTGTCAGCAGATTCAAATCAAACCGGGGTGCAGAAGCCGCCGCCAGGATTGCACCACTGTGAACATCGATCGCGACGATGCATCCCCCTTGCGGAATCGTTGGCTGTTCAACGCGTCCCTGATGGGATTCGTCGTCAACGACGTCCGGCAAGGTGACCTTCTGCAGTGCCTGATCCAGAACCTGTTCGGCTCGCCGCTGAACTTCTACGTCAACCGTCAGCACGAGATCCCGTCCATTTTGTGGTTCTCGAATGGTCTCGCTCGCCACGATTTCGCCTCGACGATTCTTGATATGCCGCCTGAGCCCTCGCGTTCCTCGCAGGTGTTCATCGTATTTCAGTTCCAGACCACTGCGACCAATCGGATCACCAATGTGCAGGTCCGTTTCGGGATCGGACTGTCGTCGCTTCTTCCATTCTTCAGCAGACAGGGGAGTTCGCGTACCGATCAGATGTGATGCCAGTTCTCCCTGTGGATAGGTGCGACGCGTCTCCATGGAAATCTGCATTCCCGGATATCGTTCCGGATGAGCTTCGATCTCGGCTTTGACGTCTTCATTCACGCCAGCGACGATCGTATGGAACCCGATTTCCTCGATCAGCGGTTCTGAATCCATCGATCGGGCCGGGGGTTCTGTCAGTTCTTTTCGTACTCGATTCCAGATCGCCTGTAATCCCGTTGCGGTCGGAGATTGCCCTTCCTGCGACGGGCTGGCCTGTTGCGACATCGATTCCGATTCCAGCAGCCGCCTGGCTCGTTTTTTCACGACCTCATTCTTCATCCGAGTCAGTCGCTGCTGCACTTCGGTTCGAGTTTTGCTGAGGACCGCTGAATCGGTTCCTGTCAGCTTGGCAACAGTGGCCCACAATTCGTCGCGACGTTCCAGAACTCGTTGCTTTTCCTGTTCAACGCGCTGCTTGTCTTTTCGCTCAACGCGATCGAGGTTCCGCAGAGCCTCTGCCCGTAACCACCGTTCGTCCGCAGGTTCCTGAATCAGACGATAGTGGATCTGCAAGTCGTATCGAACATCTTCACCAGCAAGGATACTTCCATCGGCAGCGAGGATTCGTCCGTGCCGGGCGGGGATCTCTTCTTCGGTTTCATAGGTCTGTTCAAACCCGCTGATGAATCCATCCTGCAGGACCAGTTGCAGTTGAGCCATGCGGATGACAACCGCGACCAAGGGGATCAGCATCGCCAGCCATAAGAGTGTCAGACGCAATCCCGGCGCGCGGTCTGGATCCCAGTTGCTCGTGGCAACGGTTTCATCAGCCAGCCAGGATGTCGCAGGACGGTTATGCATGAACGAACGCCAGACCTCTTGAGCAAATCAGCGGACAGCGGTATTCCAGCGTGGTGCTGGTCGATTGACGACCGGTTCTGTCGGCCCCTGTCGAAATATTCGGAGTCCCAGCACGAGTACACAGGCGACAACGGCGGTCCACGCAGCGTCTTGTACCGCGTCCGTCAGAATGGAATGAGGATCAACAACGCGTCCTGTCAGGATTGCCTGGGACATGGGAGACAGTGCTCGCCAGGCAACACAGACCAGCATCGACATCGCGACCATCGCGATCAGGCTGCGCGAACGCCAAAGTGATTGAGTCAGTTGCAGACCAAGTCCCAGCATGGCAGCCAGGCCGACCTGAATCCCCAGTCGCTCCGTCGAGAGTCCATCCAGAAGAAACCCCACAAATCCGGCCCAGACGATTGCCAAGTTCGGGTGACATGCCGCGGCGATAAAGACCAGCAGGATCGCAGGGACAAACGGTCGGCCCATCCCCATGACATCTGCGGGAACGAGGCTGCTATGAGCAACCACGCCCAGGTAGATCATAACGAGAATGCCAACGTTTCGAAGCACTTTCAGGCTCACTCAAAAAGGGACTTCACGATCCGCTTCACGTCATTCGCCGATTGCTACCGGCGAGTCGATTCGTAGTTGGAAAGCGAGATATCCCTGGAATCACGTTTCTTCGCTGTGGGCTCGGGGGGATTTGAACCAGGAGACAGTCTGTCGGAATTGATCGATGTTCTGAGAACCTGAACGTCTTTCAGATCATTCGGAACGGGTACCGGTTCCACTCGGACATACCATTCAGAGTCGTTTGGACCGAGTGTCGCTTCGACCACGCGTCCGTAGTACAGCGGCGTTGATGGAAACCCATCGCGAGTGGGGGTGTAGACCGAATCGCCGACGGAAACAGAATCGGACGACGCAATCCCTTTCAGTCGACAAATCGATTCCCCTTGCCCTTCCAGAATCCCTTTCGCTCCGAAAACAAATCCTGAATCAGTCTGATGAATCAACTGGGCGCGACCTCGATAACCAGCATCGCTGACCAGCAGGAAGGTGCTGGTCCAACGGCCCACGCGTTCGATCTTTCCAATCACACTACGACCCAGCAGCAGGTCATCTTCAGGCGAAATACTTCCATCACGTCCTGCATCGATCAGCGACTTGCGGCTTTTGACGACCAGTTCCGATTCGCGCACGCCACTCGATTCGCCCTGATTCAGCAGTTTTCCCTTGCGCCATTTTTCTGCGACCACATCACCCAGGACGGTCGCTTCGATTAACGATGACGACGTAAGCCGGGGAAGTGAACGAACGGCATCGGGTAGCGCGGCTTCTCGAGCTTCGAGGTCTGCCAGCCGCGCCAATCGAATCTGTAAGCTGGCTGTACGGGCCTGTTCTTCCTGCAACTGAGTTTGCAGTTGCTCGATTTCCCGCAGGCGACTTCGTTCTGTCCGAGTGGCCATGTGAGCGGTTTCGGCTTTGGCGAGATTCATGACTTGCGAGGCGGCGACCTGTCCCGGCTTGATGATGTCTGCAACGACTGCACGAATCCGTATCGCGACCGTTTCCGGAGCGAAGTATAACCCCGCCCCGGCCAGCATCAGCACACACGTGATTGGTCCATTCGCTGCCGACATTTCATCACTCAGGTTTCGATTCGATCAAACTGTCCAAACGCAAACGCTTCTGTCTTTCAGTCGTGACGTCTAATAACTTCCATCACTTGATTCGAGGCTGTCCTTCCATTCGTGAAGGTGTTCGACGCAAATTGCCGTTCCGCGAATGACGGTTCGTTGAGGGTCTGCCGCCAGTCGCACAGGGATCCCCAGTTGCTCGCGAAAGAACAGATCCATGCCGGGCAGCATGGCTCCTCCACCCGACAGAACCATGCCGGTATCCGACAAATCCGCGACCAGTTCGGGATCGCATTGTTCGATCACGCTTTTGACACCGTTCAGGACGGCTTCCAGTGGCCCTCGCAATGCCTCGCGGATCTCTTCGCTGGTCACGATGGCTCGTCGAGGAACCCCGCTCACCAGATCAAGACCTCGGACTTCGCTCGTCAATTCCTGATCGAGCGGGTAAGCGCAGCCGACTCGAATCTTCAACTGTTCAGCCGTCTGGTCGCCAATTCGGAGCGAGAAATTCCGTTTCAGGTAATCGACAATCGCCTGATCGAAATCATCCCCGGCAATGCGTAGAGATTTGCTGGCGACGATCTCGGCCAGGCTGAGGACGGCTACTTCTGTGGTACCACCGCCGATTTCGCAGATCAGGTTTGCGACCGGTTCGGCAATCGGCAATCCCGCACCAATGCTGGCGGCCTTGGATTCGGAAACGAGATAGACTCGTCCGGCCCCCGCCCGTTCTGCACTATTGAATACGGCACGCCGTTCAACCGGAGTGATTCCACCCGGAACGGCAATTACTACGTTCGGGCGAATGCCAGGAGTCGTCCGCGCGGCCTTGCGGATAAAGTACCGCAGCATCGCTTCACAAAGTTCAAAATCGGTGATCGCACCATCCTGGATCGGTTTCACAGTCGTAATGGAATCCGGGGTCCGGCCGAGCATCTGTCGGGCCAGTTTTCCGACCGCGGTTCCTCGTCCGAGGACTTTTCGAGTTCCTTTCTGCAGTGCTACGACGGATGGCTCATCCAATACGACCCCCGCTCCCTGTACCGCAATCAGTGTGTTTGCGGTACCGAGGTCAATAGCTAAGTCAGGGCTAAGCCAGCGTTTAAGGCGATAAAGCATCCGTGCATCCGCTGTGCGCATTCCAGGCAGCCTCGGCGCAGACTGACCCAAACGGAGTTCGTCCGCGCCAGCGCAGTTGTAGTTTTTGCCGGTTTTCGCGGCAATACCGGTGTGGAACGGTCGGCAGCCCGTCAAATCCACCGAAGTGCTCTTGCAAGCCGACCATGCCAACGCACTTTCATGCCAGGTTCACCAGCCTGAACAAGATCTGAAGTCCTCGTCCCAACTGGATCATCCGGGGCCAATGCCTTTTTGAAACTACCGCATGCCGTCATTCCCGCGCAGGCGGGAATTCAGCGAGCGCAACATGAGACCATTAATAGAATGCGAAAGGAACTGGATTCCCGCCTGCGCGGGAATGACGAAGAGGTGCGGAAATGACGAAGAGCTAGCCCGGGAGAAGCGACGCATCTACTCCCACCCAGCTTCAAAAAGGCGATTGCCCTGTTGGATCATCTCAGTCAACGTGACTTTGGTCCGTTGGTTTGATATCAACTTTGACCAGTAGCGCGAGTCGTACGTCCTCGTCGCGTCGGAACATCGGTGAGGCCCTGCCGTTTGATGCCCGCAGGACGCCACGCTTGAGTTGAATGCGTTCCAGATTTCGGCTTATTCGAGAATCACATCAGAAAACGACTTTCCAAGGATCGACATCGTGACGGGAGACGAAACTGTTCGAGCGTTGCAAGCCGCACTGATTCATTCCCCGGATAACGTCCCGGTGCGGAAACATCTGGCTGAAACGTTGCTGGGTCTCAGTCGAGCCGTTGAAGCCGAAGCTGAGTTTCGCGAGGCGCTCTCTCGAGATCGTGACAACGTCGATCTGAAGCTCGGTTTGGCTCGTGCGTTTCAGCATCAGGGAAAGTTGTCGCACGCGATGGTGATCGTCGAAGAAATGATCAAGCAGCGTGACACTCCAGCCGCCGCGTACCTGCTGCATGCAAGACTGCTGTTGCAGCAGGGGGATGTCGAATTCGCGGTGACGGAATATCGCCAGGCGACTCGCGATGACGAGTCTCTTCGTGACGCGACCTTTGAGGCCGAACTGGGGATCGATGCGGACGAAACGTCGGAAGTTGTGGATGGAAAAGTTCGGTCTGCATGGGAAGGCAGCGACGAATCGGGATCGTCCGTCTCAAATGCGTTCGAACGTCCCACGATTGATTTCACCGCCGTTGGGGGAATGGATGCGCTAAAGGAAGAGATCCGGATGAAGATCATCTATCCATTGCAACATCGCGAGATGTTCGCCTCGTATGGAAAGACGATCGGTGGCGGAATTCTGATGTACGGTCCGCCGGGTTGCGGCAAGACTCACATTGCCCGGGCGACTGCTGGCGAGATCAAAGCGGGGTTCCTCAGTATCGGCATCAACGATGTGCTCGATATGTGGTTGGGAAACAGCGAAAAGAAGCTGCACGAACTTTTTGACTATGCCCGCTCACATCAGCCGTGCGTACTGTTCTTCGACGAAGTCGATGCCTTGGGAGCCAGTCGAACGGACATGAAAACAACTTCGGCTCGGCATCTTGTGAATCAGTTTCTGGCAGAACTGGATGGAGCCAAATCGTCCAACGAAGGGGTGCTGATACTGGCCGCAACGAATGCTCCCTGGCATCTCGATTCCGCATTTCGACGTCCGGGCCGGTTTGATCGAATCCTGTTTGTACCACCGCCCGACGAACCGGCTCGTGCCGATATCCTGCGACTGCAACTAACGGGGAAGCCCGTTCAGGAGATTGACCATCTGCAGGTTGCTCGCAAGACCAAAGACTTTTCCGGGGCAGACTTAAAGGCGGTCGTCGATCAAACGATCGAAAAGAAGCTGCAGGAGGCGATGAAAACCGGGCGCCCGCTGCCGATCGTCACGAAAGATCTGATGACTGCTGCAGGATCCATCCGCCCGTCCACACAAGAGTGGTTTGCCTCGGCACGCAACTATGCACTGTATTCCAATCAGGGCGGTCAGTACGACGACATCCTCAAATACCTGAAAATGAAATGAACATCTATCTGAACCGCGCCCAACTTCTGATGCAGCAACAGCGGTTTGAACTTGCGGAGGAGCAGTTACATCTGGCGCTAATGGAAGGGGAAGATGCGTCGATCGCTCACGCCCTGCTGGCACTTTGCCTGCTGGAACGAGATCAATTTGACAGGGCCACGGAAGAGGCTGAACAGGCAATCCACGCGAGCCCCGATGAAGCTCTCGGTTTTTACGCATTGGCTTCAATTCAGCAAAAGCGTCGGCACTTTACGGAAGCTCGCGCGACGATTGCCGAAGCGATTCGACTGGAGCCGTGGAATGCGATGCACTTTTACGTCCTGGCAGAGATCGAAACACAGACGTACCAGTGGACTCAAGCGCTGGCGGCTGCGGAACAGGGATTGGCTTGTGACCCCGAGAATAGCGGCTGCAATAACCTGCGAGCGATCGCTCTGGTCAAGCTTGGGCGAAACGCGGAAGCTGGTCAGTCGATTGATGTGATGCTGTCTCGCAATCCTGACGATGCCGTGACTCACGCCAATCAGGGTTGGACGCTGCTGCATCAGCGACAGCCACAGGAAGCGATGAAGCACTTCCGTGAGGCCTTAAGGCTGGAACCCAATCTGGAGTGGGCTCGACTGGGAATCATTGAAGCCATGAAAGCCCGGTTCTTCGTGTACCGCTGGCTGCTGACATGGCTCCTGTGGCTGTCGAAGTTTCCGCCGAATGTTCAATTGGGTCTGATGCTTGGGCTGGTCTTCGGCCGCTCGGTCCTGGCAAGCCTGTTGCAGATGGTTCCGATTCTGAAGCCGCTCGAATTACCGTTGACTGTGTTTTACATCCTGTTCGTCTGGATGAACTGGACTGCGTCGTCACTCTTCAATCTGATCTTGCGCCTGGATTCGTTTGGCAGACTGGTGCTGAATGACAAAGAAAAGCTGGAATCGACGCTTGTGGCAATTTGCCTGGCCGCGTGTCTGTTGATTGGCTCAACTTCGTTACTGGTCGACAGGCGACTTGTCTTCATTCCCTGGCAGGTCAGTTTGCTTTATCTCGGCTTAATGATCCCACTGGTTTCGGTGATTCACCAGCCACTCAATCTTCGCAAAATATTTGGAGGTTACGCTGTGGGGCTTTCGATCGTCATATTGATTGCCTCGTACCATGAATTGCACTTTTGCTACGTTCTCAATTCGCTGATTGACGTTGATCCATTACCCGCCGAACAGTTGTCCAAATTGAAGGTCCTTGCTGGGACCGCAGCAATGTGGCGACAGTACTCGATCTATGGCATCGTTCTTTCGACCTGGATCGGGGCCGGAGCCAACCTGGCCCCTCGTCGTCGTTGAAGATCACGATCGCGAGTGACCTAATGCGACACGAAAGTGCGACCTGCACTATTTCGACGACAACCGCTTCGTCGTCTGAATCAGATCCAGAAATTCCTGGCGGCGGCGATTGGTGTCTTCGCCTTTGGCACTCAAAGCAGCCTCATAGATGTCGTCCAGTGTCCATGTCCCTTTGAATTGTGACTTCTTCAAGTGCATCCCAAACGCCGCGACGGCAGCAGCCCATTTGGAATCTGTGGAGGAGACAATGTTCTTTCCTGCGATATCATCCACGACGTAGTCAACAGTCTTGACGCTGGCATCTGCCGTCGGGAGCTTGTATCGCAATTTGACGGTGAACAGATCGTCTGCGACATCGGGGGGGATGTTAGTCGGTGGCTGGACGGCAGGAGCAGGTTCTTTCGTTGCGGAGTATTTCAGAGGATCAACACCTGACTTCGGGACAAACCCTTTCGGAACGATTTCGTACAGTGCGGTGACGGTATGTCCCGCACCAATTTCGCCTGCGTCCTTTGAATCGTCGTTGAAGTCACGCGCCGCCAGAGCACGGTTCTCGTATCCGATCAGGCGGTAGGCCCCAACGGTCAGAGGATTGAATTCCACCTGGATTTTCACGTCTTTGGCGACGGTGTAAAGCGTGCCCACCAATTCTTCGTTGAAGACGCGGCGTGCTTCTCGCATGTCGTCGATGTAACCATAGTGTCCATTACCCTTGTCTGCCAGCTTTTCCAGCTTGGCATCCTTCAAGTTCCCCATTCCAAAACCGAAGACGCTGAGAAACACCTTCGATTTTGCTTGTTCGGTGATCAGCTTGACCAGTTGGTCGTCATCACTGATCCCGACATTGAAGTCACCATCCGTACACAGGATCACACGGTTTTCACCTTCGCCGTTGAAGTGACGGATTGCTTCTTCATAGGCAAGATTGATTCCAGCAGCTCCGTTCGTGGAGCCCCCAGCCTGCAGCGCTTCGATCGCCTGCATGATTCGCGTCTGGTCGTTTCCCGGAGTCGAAGCGAGCTTGACGCCTGCATCACCCGCATAAGTGACAATCGCAATCCGATCTCGCTCATTCAACTCTTCCGCCAGCATCGTCATGGCCTGCTTCACCAGCGGCAGTTTGTTGGCAGCCTGCATCGAACCTGACACATCGAGTAAGAACACCAGGTTGGTCGGAGGTCGCTTCGCTTTCTCAAACGTACGGGCCTGCAGTGCAATCCGGGCAATGTAATGCCCTCGTTGCCACAGGCAGGGGGCCGCATCAGCGGTCACCGAGAACGGCTCTCCCTCTTTCGGCCGCGGATAGTTATAGGTGAACGCATTGATCATCTCTTCAATCCGGACGGCCTCAGCAGGAGGCAGTTGTCCCTGAGTCAGAAACCGCCGCAGATTCGCATACGAGGCAGTATCGACGTCGATAGAAAACGTGGACAAGGGATGATCGGCCGGCGTCACAAACAAGCTTTCGGGTGACGCCTGATATGTTTCCCCCGGTACTTGCAGGTCCGAAAGTTGGGGAGAGAGGTCTTTTGGCGCGATGTATCGGAATCGCGATTCTTGTTCCACGTTTAACGCGACGGTTGGAGTTTTCGGCTTAGCGTCGAAGCCTAGATTTGATTCGACTGCCCCGAATGCCTGCTTGAAATAAGGCTCATTGTGACGGATTAACCCCTCTTGCCGCCCATCAGTCGCAACCGTCAGGGAAGCATTTGGTTTCTCGCTTTTTGCAAGATCTTCGAGCGATTTTTGAACGGTGAACGTGGACATTGTCCTGTACTCAACAAGCTCGTCATTTGGTGTTGCTGTCTGAGGGCCTGTCAAACGGGGGGGTACTGTCGCGGTGCCGATTTTATATTGTTCCGCTGTAACGCTCCCATTGAATCTCACAGAAGCGGTTTGTGACGGCAATGGCTCTGATAATATGGTTCGTCGCCAGGCAAAGGAGGTGACAACGCCGACGAACGCCAATCCGCAGGCAAGCTCGGCACCGAGAATGGCCCAACGACGGATACGGCGCTGGCGACTCGTACCCGGTGATTGCGATGGTGCGGGTTTGGTAGAAACAGAACTGAGCGCAACTGTTTCCGTTTGAAGTTGACGATGCTGAGTCTCTGTCAGCCGAGGCATCGTTTCGGCGGAAAGCTTTGCCCGAAGCTCTGTCACGAGACCCTGCAATTCCTGCAGTTCCTGTCGCAGTTCTGCGGATTCGGCCAACTGGCGTTCGACATCAGCCCTTTCCTCGGCACCCAGTTCACCCAGGGCATAGGCAGTCAGGCGTTCTTCCTGAAAATCGGCTTCTGGTGTTGACATATTCAACCTTCCGTCGAACGGAGCAACGTGGTGTTTGAATCTCAAGGCAAGCGATGCTAGCGGTCCGTGGTAACAGGGCTAGCAGCCCGTGGTAAAAGGGGTCAGACCCTTTGGAGGGCAGTCGATTTGACTTAGAAATCGTATGCCCGGAGAGGGTCTGACCCCTTTTACCACGGGCGGCTAACCAGCGGGATTCCCGTCGTTCATCATGCGGCGCAGTTTCTTCAGTCCTGTATGCAGCAACACACCGACATTCGAAACTGTCATCCCGGTGATCTCGGCAATCTCCCGGTAACTCAAATCATTTTGAAACTTCAGTCGAATGACTTCCTGCTGATTTTCGGGCAACGATTCCAGATGACCCAGCAGGCGGTCACTCGTTTCAGTCTGTACAAATCGTTCTTCAGGACCTGTTCCACCCTGGAGTGATTGCAGATCGAGTTCTGTTGCGGAGGACATCAGTTGCTCCTTGCGTTGAACATCCAAAGCACGATTGCGACAGACTCGAAACAACCAGGGAGTGATTGCTCCCCGGATTGAAGTTCTGTCCTGACGGTAAAGCTGCAAAAGTGTTTCCTGTACGACATCACGAGCCCGTTCAAGATCGCCCGTGATCCGACGTGCATATCTGATCAGCGGCCCCTCAAACTGTTCAACAACCGTCTGGAACCACCCGGTAAAGTCCCGATCGATGGCCTGCGGAACCCCTGCTTCAGCTTCTTTCGGTACGTGCGACGATTCCACGAGGGACTCGTGCAATTCCGATCGAATTGGTGTCGGACTGCTCATCGCTGTTCGGCCCAGGTCCTGCACCCTGCGAGGGGTTTGAACGGGTTCTAGAGAAATGACGAACGAGAATGCACGATCTTAGGGCAAATCTTGGAAAATCGGAGAAAAAACAGGATTCTGATCGCAACAGATCGCATCCAGCTTAAGTGTGGGCGACGTGCACGAAGCAATCATTGGCGCACTGAGATTTCACCAAGGGGAATCCACTTCCCTCTTCCGCCCTTTGCGTCTTCGCGTCTTTGCGTGAAACATTGCTCACGCCTTTTAAAACTTGGAATACTCCTGAATCGCGTTGGACTTCCTGGAACGTCCCAATCACGAGCATCACACCGTCACGAATTCCGCGACTCGGCTGAATCCGAACTCTCACGAGTTCGGCTACGATTGCTACGACTGGCTTTCGACTACGGTTGGCTATCCGACAGAAGAATGAATCCCGTCTAAGCAATCAACTCATGAATCGCCTGGCCGTTTTCGATGACGTTGCGTGGGCGGCCGCGGTTGTCGAGGTAGGTGACGTCCCTTGGAACCTGCATGTGATGGAAGATCGTCGCGGCCAGGTCGCCGGGAGTGACGGGACGTTCCTTGATCTGGCCAGCGTCGCGCTCGGTCGCTCCGATGATCTGGCCGTGACGCATCCCGCCTCCAGCAACCGTCATCGACATCACGACCGGCCAGTGATTGCGACCATCGGTGCTTCCTTGAGTTCCAATTTGTGGAGTTCGGCCGAACTCACCCATCGCCAGCACCAGGACATCATCCAGCAACCCTCGTTCGCCCAGATCGCTGACCAGTGTCGTGATCAGATGATCGAAAACCGGCAACAGTGGCCTCAATCCGTTCCAGATTCCGCCATAGGGAGGAATGTTGTCGCCGTGAGTATCCCATGTCCCTGAGGCACCGTGGTGACTGAGATCAATCGTGACGAACGCGACACCCGCTTCGACAAGGCGTCGGGCCAGTAATGCCTGACGTGCCCATTCGTGGTTACCGTACTTCGCCCGGACGGATTCAGGTTCTCGTGACACATCGAATGCTTCCCGGGCCGTGGGACCGGTCACCAGATCGATCGCCTGACGCGTAAATCGATCGGTGGAATCCATCGAACCTGACAGGTCCAGATCACGGCGCAGGCGGTCGAGATCCGTGGTCAGCAGTCGACGTGACTCCATTCGATCTACAGTCAAGCCGCCGGGGAGTTCGAACAACCGTCCGACATCGTTTCCCAGGAATGGATCGTAGCTGTGTCCGAGGTAGCCTCCCCAGGCGACATGGGACTTGGATTTCATGTTGAGGACCACATAGGGAGGCATCTGCCTGTTCTGTGCGGCTCGCTTGCGAGCGATGATGGAAGCGAGTGCCGGAAACTTCTCGGCTTCGCGATTGATCCGTGGTTCCGCAGCCAGATTCGCGGTCTGCATGACCATGTTCGGTTCATGGTTTGAGAACCGGCAATCGACCGAGCGAATGACGGTCATCTGATTCATCATCGCCGCCTGCTTCGGCAGGTACTCGCAAAACTGCACGCCGGGTAACGCGGTCGGAATGACACCAAACGGGCCACGGATTTCTGTGGGAGCATTCGGTTTCACATCCCACGTATCGATCTGACTGGGACCACCTGTCATCCAGATCAGGATGACGCTCTTCTGTCGGATCCCCCCGCCTTCTTTCGCGGACAGCAATTTGGGCAGCGACAAGCCGACCAGTCCAGCCAGACTTGCCTTGAGCATGCTGCGCCGGCCGACAACCGTCAGCCCTTCACGCTCATGCCCATGCAGATCAGAAAAAGGATGCTGATTCCCATGAGAATGTGTCATCGCCATCCATCACACTCCTGTTCACGACTGCCAACGCAGACAGGATACCGTAACAGAACACCTTGGCGAACGTTGATTTGTCGAAAACACAGATGGTTTGAGGAGTTTACGATGTCACAACCGGAGAGCGATCGAGAGTGGAAACAGGCGATCTCCATTTGTCCACTCCCGAACGCTTCCTTTGGCTCAGCCACCCCGGTAGTAGCCCGCGGTTGGGTAACCGTGGCCACCCAGCGGGTCAGGTTTGGGTGGGACCGAGGGAAGGTGCTGCAGCGTCTGGGCGTGCCATCCGCGCCGTGCGTTATTCTTTAACGTGCACGAAGAAGATCGTCGTCGTACCACACATCTTCGTAACCATCACAGTCAATTTGAAACCTCCAACCTGACGGGAGGCAAAGGTACGGCAGTGCTATTTCGCAGTATTTCTTGAGATGCGTGATACATAGCGGCTTGTAGAAATCTGCGTCCGCCGACTGTTCGGGACCACCATACACATACCAGCCTGTCGATCCGCTCAATGCAGGGATTCGCATACCGTTGATCGGCATGAGATTTATCGTCGCGAGTGCAATTCCAATCTTCTCATGGCGCATAAAAGCCTGTGGCGTCACGCCAAATCTGGTGCACATGGCAATCTGAGTCTGCAGCGGCTCAAGTGCTTGCATAGACATTCACTCTGAGGACAAACGACCAGCGAAACGTACCCGCGATGAAGGGCGGGCTTCCAATCAAGACGCCAGCACTTTGAGCAACCAGCGACTGCGGGGCAAGTTAACTGACTTGTTCAGCCTTCAATTGCCGACTGTGTCCAACTGTGTGGCACGTCCCTGAGTCTTCGAAGGGCGTGGAGTTTCACCAAAGACCACGCCCATCCCAAAGCGTCTGGGCGTGCCACCCGCCCCGCAATTTCTTCGGAAATCTGTACAGGTGCCAGTGGCTGAGAAGCAAGTAGGCGGACATCAATGTTAATGGGGTAGCGAATGCCCAGAATGGAATGATGCAGTAGTGACACCCATATCGGGCGTCATCGACTCCAAGGGCAAAGCCTGAGTGTTGCCAAGCCAAGCAACATCTCCCCAATAAACTGTGTCGAATCTTACGAAGGTGGCCGTTCGCCAGCAAAACGACATCCAAGGCTGATTTGAAAATGTATCTGTCTTGGGGACGCGGATACAGACGCGATCATCGACGGTTAACAACAACCACCCATCGTCCCACCCAATGGAGTCCATAATCAGTCTGCTCCGCACGTAGGATGCTTCGAAGAAGCAGGCTATTATTAGTGTGACGCAGCCGATCTTTGGTCGCCAGCCGTGGAAGAAATTGCTCACCCCCAAGTCTTGAATCGAATTTGATGCCATGAAACAGTGCCCGCTTCATCGCAGCGCGGTTTACTTCGAACCGTTGAGCAGCAGAAATCGAGGACGCGGACGTGCGACTTCAGCCGGACCATCATCCGGAACAGGCTGCGGTACAAATTGAGGAGTTGGCACGTACAGATTATTGACCTGCCGCGTCGCTCGTTCGTTCTGGGCTTCCAGAGCCTTGATCCGCTTTTCGAGTTTCTCGATCCGCTCGACCAGTATCGCGACCTGATCCGCCGCCGCGGGCTGCGGCGGAACGACTGCTGGCTCTTCATTCGCACGCAGGATCGACAAACCGATACCGATCGATGCGACGACCGCCAGACCTGTCACTAAGCGCTGGAATTGCATTTCGGGAATCCTTTCCGTCCATGACTCTTCAAGACCATGTTCAACTGCGCACAGACCATGCTCAACTGCGAAGGTCTTCGAACAACAGAGTCGACAAATAGCGTTCCCCGCTGTCTGGCAGAATCGTAACGATGGTCTTCCCGGCAGATTCCGGTCGGGCAGCGACCTTCAGTGCCGCAGCCATGGCAGCGCCGCAACTGATTCCGCACGTGATTCCTTCTTCCTTCATCAGACGCTTGGCCATTGCAAAGGCTTCGTCGTCCGTGACCTGAACGATTTCGTCGACCAGGCTGCGATCAAGAATATCCGGAACGAACCCGGCACCGATTCCCTGGATCTTGTGCTTTCCTGCCGCACCGCCCGACAGGACCGGGCTGGCGGCTGGTTCCACGGCGATCGATTTGACAGGAAGTTTCTTTTCCTGCTTCAGATACCGGGAGACTCCTGTGATGGTTCCACCTGTTCCGACACCTGCGACGAAGATATCCACTTTGCCATCGGTGTCTGTGAAGATTTCCGGTCCCGTCGTCTTGAAGTGAATCGCCGGATTGGCGGGGTTCTTGAACTGCTGAGGCATGTAGTAGCCGGGTTGAGTCGACAGCTCTTCGGCCTTGGCAATCGCCCCCTTCATCCCTTCGGCACCAGGTGTCAGGATCAGATTGGCCCCGAATCCCTTCAACATCAATCGACGTTCGATCGACATCGTTTCGGGCATGGTCAGAGTCAACTGGTAACCGCGAGCGGCACAGACAAATGCCAGCGCGATACCGGTGTTACCACTCGTCGGTTCGACGACGTGCATTCCGGGCTTCAGCTTTCCTGTCGATTCCGCATCCCAGATCATTGCAGCGCCGATTCGGCACTTGACGCTGTAGGCGGGGTTTCGACCTTCGATCTTTGCATAAACCGTCGCGTTCAGGCCCTGCGTCAGACGGTTGATCTTCACCAGCGGAGTTCGCCCGATGGATTCTGAATTATCTTTGAATACTGTCATTGTCTTTGGCTCCTTCCAAATGCAGTCATATCACGTGCCGACGGCTTCCACTCAGTCGCCCCGCATTATGAGAATGATTGTTCGTTCCGGGAAGTCAGCAATCACCTGGTTTTTGTGGCAACCCGTTATTTGGGGCGAGCGCGGCGAAACGGCTGGGTTTCCAGCGAGGTTTCAATCGTCCCGGATTCTCCGGGCGTCTGCTTCGAGATCGACAAAAATGATTCGCGGGTACGACCCGGTGCACCGGACTCATGCAGCAGATCTGCGACAAATCGCTCACTCGCCCGGTTCACAATCACAACGCGACTTGGTTTCCCTGGGGTCCGTGATCGGACGATACAAATCACTTCGGCACCTGCGAATTCGTCTTCCCCGTCCGGGCCGACATTCAACTCGCGTTCCAGCAACTTGGAAATATCGTCGTCAGTCGTGGCAATCTGGTCAAATTTTGGCTCGCGCTGCAACGACTTTTCGACCGGAGGCTCTTCAATAATTGCAATTTCGCCTGACTCTTTCGGCGCAGATGATTTGGGTGAGCGAGGGGCGATGTGACTCAACCCTGCTTTGTCCAGCAGATTGATGATCGGTTGCAGGCCTGCGTAGATCCCTCGAACATCCTTGGGATCAGCAGCGATACAGACTCCGACCAGTTCATCTTCCCGGAACAACCCTCCACCGGATCGACCTTTCTGAGGCCGTCCCGTGCATTCAAGATTATCTGGTCCGTTATATTTGTTGATGGCAGTCAGTTGGACATCTTCACGCGATGGGTTGTCGCCACCGCTGCAACCAATACTGAAGAGCTTTTCGCCCTTCGTCAGCGGAAGACTGGACAGACGAATACTGGGCAGTCGTTGAGGATAGCTGATGCTGACCAGGCTGACGTCCGCTGTCATGTCCGCCAGGATCACTGTCCCCGGAATCATGTCTGGCTTGGCCGATTTGACATTCGTGTAGACATCCACCTCGATGACGGCTTTCTTGGAAAGGTCTCGAAAAATGTGACCGCAGCTCACCAGAATCGCCCTGCCAGGTTCGCTGTCGATGATTGTCGCAGATCCGTAGTTGATCGAATTCCCGTCCTTGACTCGAAGACGGACGCTTGAGCGAAGCGGGTTCCCTTCCGGGGGCTGACCTCGCACAACCTTTGGACCACCGGGACCAAAATCTGTAGAACGGTCGCGACCTTCGTCATTCCTGCCGGGTGGCGTGATCGGGATTGGCTGACCGAGATCGGGGCTGCCCGGGTTACGCGACGATTCTTTCGCAACAGGTGGCGACTTTGGCAGACGATTCATCATGCTGCGCAATTGCTGTTCGGTTGTCAGTCCATTCACCCGGTCCAGTTCTTTGCCATCTGCCACCAGTACGAAGCAGGGGATCGACTTGACCCCGTACATGGCCGCCAGTTGTGGTTCCTTGTCAACATCGACCTTGCGAATCGGCAGCCCCTGGCGCTCCAGTCGCGAGACGATGGAGCTCATCTGCTGGCATGGACCACACCAGGACGCGGTGAAGTCGAGGAGGATGTTATCGGTTTGAGCGACCGAAAGGCCGGGAATGAGCAGCAGTGCTGCGAGAGCGCCGATCAGTTTGCACCACGCAGAGCCATCATGGCCGGAAGCGGTGTTACTGAATGAAAAAGTGTGCTGAATCACTGGGAATTGCGAGCGTGATACAAACCGCTGCATGAATTCGGCCTCCGTGCCTTTGTAGAAATTCCAATTCCGCCGTCTTGCGACGGCACATTTTACAATGGATCGTCTCCGGCCATCCTGGCGTTGGCGGCGATTCATTGGACGCCAGAATCCCAGCGTCACTCGTGATTCGAACAGCAATTCCACCCTGTTTGAAGGATCAGGAGATATTCCATCGCCTGATTCTTCTGGTGAATCCGATTGCAATGATCAGATCGCTGTCCTGAAGATGCACGTGGCGTGCCGTGTCACATCCAAAACAAACTCTGGACACAATTCACGGTCACTGCTAATTTCCCGCCCGGTTGGACCGAGTCCAATCTTTAGCGAATTCCCCGAACCATTTCCGTTTTTTGCAATTTCTGGCCGCGATAGTTCGTCGCCAAAAAGTGCAAGACCATTTCAACAGTTGATGAATTGTGTTGCTGGTGACAGATCCCCGTTGGCGAACACCACACGTGGACTGCTCCTGCACTGGATTTCGTTCGCCACCCAAGGATGGAGTTGATCGTGCGAACCCTGAACCTGCTCGCCGTCGGATTTTTCACTGCAACTCTTCTGCAAGTTGTGGGTACTGCGCATGCCATCGAAAATGTACGAGGAAAGCAGTATCAGCTCACACCGAAGCATGGACCATGGATGATCATGGTCACCAGCTTTCGCAACGTTCCCGAAGATCAAAAGTCTGAAGGGATGACTGCGGAACAGGCGGCGGACGAACTGGTCTTTGAACTGCGCAGCAAGGGAATTCCTGCCTATACGTTTTCACAGGATGCAGTCAAAGGCGAAATTGAAACTCGCAATCGCCTGGGTCGCGAAGATCATCGCGTCTATGCCGCCCAGCGAGACATGATTTGCGTCCTGGCGGGGAACTATGAATCCATTGAAGATCCTACAGGTCAGAAGACCTTGACCTTCATCAAGAAGTTTCGTCCCGAGTTCCTGAAGAGCGCCAAGAGTGGTGCCATTCTGCGACCGGATGCTGCAACTCGAGGACCGCTGACTGGTGCATTCCTGACGATCAACCCGATGCGCAAGCCCGAAGACGTTGTGCAGAGAACAGTCGATAAGGACACCAAGTATCTCAATACGGGCATCCCGTACCCACTCGTGAAGAATCCTCACAAGTACACCGTTCGAGTCGCCTCGTTTACTGGTAAGTCAGCCACACCTCTCGGAAACAGTTCATACCGAGGACGCGAAAACCAGTTTGACCTGAATCTGCGAACCGCCGTCAACTTCAACATTGTCAGGGCTGGCGAAGACGCTGAACAACTGACGGCGTATCTGCGAAACAAAGGGACGAGAAGCCAGAGTGGCGATGCGATCCTGCGTGATGCCTACACCTATCACGACAAGTTCCAGTCCATCGTGACGATCGGTGGATTTGACTCGCCGGATGATCCACGAATCCGACTGATTACCCAGCACTACAGCCCCAAGCTCGTCCCCGACATGCAACTGCTTGGTTCGACGGTCCGAGACCCCCGGAAGGTGACCGATGAGGAACTGGCAAAACTTCCCAAGGTTTTGACAACTCATACGGAACAACTGCTGGGCAACGATCCGAATGCACCACCAATTCAGGTGTGGACGTTCGATACGGCCCCGCAAGTGATTGCTGTTCCACGACTGAAGTAAGCACAGCACTCAGCGGAGAAAGATCCGTCGGTTCCGATCCGGGCCAGATCAGGGACCGACAGCGCCAATCCATTCTTTCTCACCTTCACGCGGGCCAGGTACCGCACGCTGAACACTCTTGTCAGTCGGCGCGAGGAACTTTGGATTCTTCGCGTCTGTCGATGAGAATGCAAACCCCTGCTCACCTTGCTTTCCATTGGTTTCGCACAATGGAGTGATTTCGCCAGCCTGAGGCGCAGCAGGCTTGGCACGATCTGAGTAATTCAATTCCCATCCCGGCCGATCCTGTACCAGCATCGCACCGAGACGGCCTTGATCGTAGCCCGCCATCACGACCCCTTCCGCTGCGGTCATTTTTGTGAACAGGTTTCTGCGGAAGGCGAGTCCCATCGAGTTTTCTGCCGGCATGTTCGTAAAGACAATGCCGCTTCGCCCCTCATGGAACGTGTTATTCAGTATGACAACATCCTTCCATTGAACGGCCCCTTCCAGTCGAATCCCCTCTTGCACCTTGGTGAACAGGTTCTCAGCGATCGAAATTCGGTAGGGGCCCGCTCCCGAAAGAATGACCCCGGATGCCATCGGGCCAAACAGACGGCATCCTCGAATCACGGCATCGCTCGGATCACCTTCTTCGTTCCGCTGCAGGCGAATTCCCACGGCACTCGTTGACCCAGCGGCAGGTTCGAGCGTCAGCTTTTCGAGAATGAATTGAGTATTCACGAATGAAGCGCCGCGTGCCCCCAGACACGAGACTCCGGTCTGACTGAAGCCAGTGATTTTCATTCCGCTCAGGCGGGTTTCCGTCATGTCCCCGATCAGTTCGACTCCCACAGCCTTACCCGTGGCGTTGACGGAAATCCCTTCGATCGTGAATCGAGAAATGTTTTTTAGCCGAATCGCTGGCGCGTCCTGAGGTGATTCAAGAATCACTTCTCCGCTGGCAACCAGTTTAATTCCCTGCGGCCAATCCGGGTCGACCGGCTTGTCTGCTTTCTTGTTCTTGGATTTCGTACGTTGCTGGGGCGAACCATCAATGGAAATGTTTTCCTTGTAGGTTCCTGCAAGGATCTTCACCACCATCACGTCGGTCCCTGACTGATTTGGTTCAAACCTGCGACGAACCGCCTTCAATGCTTCGACAATCGACTTGTATTCACCCTGCTCCCCGACCGTGACCTCTCGCTTGTCGGATGTCCAGACAGGTTGATTGACGAGTTCGACCTTTCGAGGCGTCCCTCCGCCAAAAAAGCCCATCGCGTACATCACGATCAGCATAAGAACGACGCCTCCTCCCCCAATTCCCGCCAAAACGGGAACTGGCAAGGGAAGCTTGAACGAACTGGGAAGCTTGGGGACGGGTATCTGTGTCGAAGTCTTGGCAGCAGCCGGCGCTGGCTTATTTGCGACTGGTCTGGGAGCAGCCGATACGGCACTGAAGTCCGGAAAAGCAGGTTCGCCACCTGTAGGTGCCGCTTCAGGTGGTGGCAGTTGAGCCGCCTTCAACTTCATGCTGGACTTGGGGTTCAAATGCGGTGGCGCTGTCGCAGTCAGGACCGTTGACTGCGGAGGCATTTGCTTCGGTATCACCGGAGCAGGCTGCTTGGGCGATGATGTCGGGCCGGTTCGAATACTTTGTGAGTCCGAAAGCGCCGCGAAGAAATTCGTCAGCTCGGTTTCAGCCTGTACTTCCGTTGCGGGAGCAGCATCGACAGGCGGTGGCATAAACTGTTGTGGAGCAGCGGGTACCACTGGGGCAGCAACAGGCATCGCCACGATTGGCCGCGCGACTGGAATCGTATTATTCGAAACTTCCGTGGATCGAGATCCATAAATTCCGGAATGAGAACTACGCCAGTCGGGTGCCGCGTTTGCGTCAACCCACGCATACAACGCGTCCGCCGCTTCCTTGGCCGTCGCGTACCGATCTTCAGGCTTCTTGGCCATCATGCGACGAACAATCTCGGCCAAAGAAACCGGGGTATCAGGACGCAACGATTCGATTGTCGGGGGAGCTTTCGTCTGGTGAGCCATCAACCGCTGAGCCAGAGTCCCTTCGGTGTACGGCGGACGTCCGGTCAACAGGAAGTACAGAGTACAGCCCAGACTATAGATGTCGGCACGAGCGTCAACGGTATGGCTGTCGAGAGCCTGCTCGGGTGCAAGGTAATCGGCGGTTCCCAGAACTTTTTCGTCGTGGCGGATCGTCAGCGCATCTTCACCTTCATCGCCCGTGAAGAATCGTGCCAGACCGAGATCCAGAACCTTGACGACGCCATTGGGATCTACCAGCAGGTTTCCGGGCTTCACATCGCGATGAACCATCCCGGCTTCGTGAGCATTTTGCAGCCCCAAGGCAGCCTGTCGGATAAACTCTGCAGCATCAATACAGGAACAGACCCCCTGCTTTTGAACCAGTTCCTGCAGGCTGTAGCCTTCGACGTACTCCATCACCAGGAAGTGAATTTCGGTATCGCGGTCAACCTGGTGATCGACGTCGTAAGCTCGAACGATATTGGGATGATCGAGCGACGCAACCGCCTGGGCTTCGCGGTGAAATCGGGCGAGGTACGAAGAGTCGTTCACTCGCTTGGTCGGCAATACTTTCAGGGCACAGCGACGGCGCATCAGAACGTGTTCGGCGAGATAAACCGAACTCATGCCCCCTTTTCCGAGCAGCGACAACAGTCGGTATTTTCCCAGGAAGTAACCTTTGTGCTTCCCTTGCAGCAGCTTATCTGCCTGCCAGCGTGTCACAGCACCATTGGTCACCAGGAATTCGGCAAGCTTGTGGGAATCGTCGGGGATTCCGCCTGCCTGAGTATACTCCGCGACCAGTCGCTGCAGACGGTCCGCTTCTATCAGACTGCTCTTCTTGAGCACTGCAACGAAGGTCTCGACATTTAACTTGGTGGACATCGAGGTTGTGCCTGCCGAGACTCTGTGGCTGCATTTCCACGACCTTGTGGAAACACAACACAAACAATTGTCTCTGTGAACCGATGCGTCCCTGCA
This sequence comes from uncultured Schlesneria sp., assembly GCA_963977965.1. Taxonomy (GTDB): domain Bacteria; phylum Planctomycetota; class Planctomycetia; order Planctomycetales; family Planctomycetaceae; genus Schlesneria. The sequence continues at coordinate 4,144 of CAXBSB010000001.1, read as the reverse complement.
TAGACCAACAGAACTCGCTCATCAGACATGCGAATTCGAAATCGTCACGAGTCCCACTGGTCAGGCTGCAATATGTTTACGTAAGCTACCAGCCGAATCCTCGCGTTTCCAGTCTCTGGTTTCTTCAGAATGGCGTAGATTACGATCTCGCCTGTTTTCAAATTGGCGAAAAATGAACGACCGTAACGATTCTAAGCTGGCCTCAACGAACGACCGCCTGTCGATTTTCGGAACGCTGACCTTCGGAACCGGGCTGCTGCTGCTCCTGGCACGAACGGTTGAGGCAACCTTCGGCATCCCGAATATGGTGAGATCCTGGTACCAGAACGACTGGCTCTGGTGGTCTCTGGGCTTTGTCTGTCTTGTCTCAGGAGCTCGATTCCTCGCCCGATCAGAACTCCAGGAACTCACTCGGACCTGGCAACCATCCCGGCCAGGAAAACGATTTCGCTCTTTGATTCTTTACACTCGTCAAGGTTGCCACCTTTGCGACGAAGCCCTGGAAACCCTCAGACGCCATGTGCGCTGGTTGCCTGAACCAGTTCTCACCGATATCGATGCCGAACCGGCACTGGTGGAGAAATTCGGGACTTGCGTCCCAGTCGTCGTGTGCGATGGCCGAATTCGATTTCGCGGCAAGGTCGAAACGTCGTTGCTACGGCGTTTGATCGAAGGAACAGCACCCAATTCCTGACTGGAATGGACTCACTTCAGGGGTGCGAACCGCCAGAACTGATGCGTGGTCGTGGGTGCAGTCGTTAAGTCGTGGGTCAGTCGCTAAATGGTGGTGACATGGTGAATCGAGCGAGAGAACCTATATTTCGAGAGAACCTGAATTCAGGGTGCCACGGTTTTGGAGTCCGCGACAAGGCCGTGTCTTCACTCGTGGAGCAACGCGAATCACCAATCGTCTCCCCGTGCAAATGGCGCCGTACAACGACATTCCGTCGAAAACGCACGGCCTTGTCGAAGACTCCAAAACCGTGGCACCCCGCGTGACTGCACCCCATTGTCGCCGCCATCGCATCCACGGGATTTTCTTGTAACATGCAGAAAACTGAATGATAATTGAGCAGCAACCGACCGACTGTGACGCAGACGCAAACACTTTAGACGTACAAACTGGTGAGGCCCGACATGGCAGAACAGTGGTTTTACCGGATGTTCGGACAGGATTTCGGACCGATCCCGTTGAGTGAACTGCAAGAACTTGTTCGGGGCGGATCAGTCAATTCAACCGACGAAGTACACACCGAAAGCTCGCAAAAATGGGTTCCGGCAGGAACTGTCCGTGAACTGGGAATCGCCCCCGCAGCCGCGCCGGTACACAGCAGCGCGACTTCTGTCGCAAGTTCAGATCATCCTCCGTCAACGGGAAGTGACGACTGGTACTGTAAGTTCAACGGGAATGATGTTGGCCCAATTGGTTTTCAGGTCTTGCTGGCGCTGGCCGAACATGGTCGATTACTTTCTGACGACGAACTTAAGCTTGGGAAAGGTGGAAAATGGAGACGTGTCGGATCGATCAGTCGACTGGCGACAGTACTTCCCGAACCCGCACCTGCTACCAAATCTGTCGTCGAGCCAGTGACCACAGCTCCCGCAATTGAGGCACCGAAACCTGTCGTCGCGAGTGAGGTTTCTGCACCAAGCTCTGCGTCAACGCATGCCGCCTCACCCACTAACACTCCTGCGGCGGTTTCTGTGCCGCGACCGATGTCCTACCCTCCACGACCGGCTTACCGGCCCGGTTCCTCGTCGGGATGGTCGTTTTCGGGTATCCTCAAGGGTCCAATTGGTATTACGGGAATCGTCATTGTTCTTGCTGCGACGCTATTTGCCGGGTGGAAAAACTGGCCGAAGAGCAACACGGTTGATATTCAGCGATACAACAGCCTGAAGCTTTTGCTGGACGACATCCGCGCGAATCGCGAAGCGAAGTCAACTGATTTCCAAAGCATCAAGAAACGTGGTAACAAGCTGCATCAGGAATACCTTCCAACCCTCCGAGTCGAAGCGGTTGGTAGCCCACCCAAACAGAAACTGCTGGAACTGGTCCGAGATCACTTGCCGCGGATGCTCGGTGCTGACCTGACGAAGGAAACGTGGTACGAACAGAACTATGAGGCCAATCTTAAAGCGGCCGCTGAATTGCTGGATATCAAATGACCAATAGTCCGCCGTCCGAGGACGATCCCGCTTCCGAAAGAGTCGCATCTGCGGGACGTTGGCTCGGACCTGTCATTGGCCTGCTGGTCTATTTGCTGCCGACACCACTGGACCTCGCTCCCGCAGGCCATCGACTGGCGGCAATCGTAGCCCTGATGGCTGTCTGGTGGGTCACTCAAGCTTTTCCCGTTGCCGTCACCAGCCTTCTCCCGCTGGCTCTCTTTCCTCTTCTGGGGATTCAGGAAGCCAAAACGGTCAGCCAGTCATACCTTGGCGACAGTTCTTTCCTGTACCTTGGCGGTTTCATCATCGCCTTGGGCATCGAACGCTGGGGCCTGCACAGGCGTATTGCCCTTTTGACCGTTGCTGCTGTGGGGACCAGTCCCAGACGCATCGTGTTCGGATTCCTTCTGGCAACTTTTTGCCTTTCCATGTGGATCAGCAATACCGCAACAACGCTGCTGATGCTGCCCATCGCCACCGCATTACTCGCAACGCTGGAACGCTTGAAACTGTCTTCCGGCGGCGATCAAACTGGTACACTGCCCACTGTTAAAGACCCCGCATTCGACCACTTCTCGGTTGCACTCACCCTAGGAATCGCCTATGCCGCCAGTATTGGTGGAATGGCAACTCTGGTTGGTACGCCGACAAACATCGCTTACATCAACATCTGGATTCGGCAGTTTCCGAACGAACCGGTCATCTCCGCTGGCCAATGGATCCTGACCTGGACCCCTTTCGCCTTCGTGTTCCTGCTGTTTACCTGGCAACTGCTGGTCTGGGGGCTGGGAACTCCCGCAGGATTCGACGGACTCGACCGTAACTTCTTTCTGAAGCGAGTGCGTGAACTGGGGCCGATGCATCGCGGCGAATGGTGCATGCTGACTCTGTTTTGCGCGACCGCTCTGCTCTGGATCTTTCGAACGGACTTTCGACTGGGCGAACCCGTTTTGATCCCCGGCTGGAATCATCTGACAGCGATCTGGCTGGAGCATTGGGGAATCGCCAGGGAGAAGTCTCTGGAATACATCAGCGATGCCACCGTCGGAATGACGATCGCCGCGATGATGTTCTTCATTCCCGTCCAGAAATCACCCGATGGCCGACAGCAGTTCTTGATGGACTGGGAAACCGCTTCCAAGCTTCCCTGGGATATTCTGCTGTTGTTCGGCGGCGGATTCGCCATCGCGGGTGCGTTTGAATCGACCAAGCTGTCAGTCTGGGTAGGTCACATTTTTTCGCAACTCGCCAGCGGACAACCCGTCTGGCTGCTGGTGGTTCTCGTCTGCGTGTTGCTGACGTTTCTGACCGAATTCACCTCCAACGTCGCGACGGTCAATGCCTTGCTGCCAATCATCGCTGCGGCGAGTGTCGCATTGAAGATTGATCCTCGTCTGCTGATGATCCCGGCAACAATCTCGGCCAGTTGTGCATTCATGCTGCCGATTGGGACGCCCCCCAATGCGATTGTCTTCGGCACAGGCCGAATCCGCATGGGACAAATGGCCGGTTACGGACTGATCATGAATCTTGCAGGCGTCGTCCTGGCAACGCTCGCCACCTTCTGGTTGATGGTGCCGCAACTGGGAATCCGTTTACCATGACGTCGCCACGATCAGAGAACTGTCAGTGGGGGTCGCTGTGGTGCTGGTTGCAACCGACGGAGCCAGCCCCGAGTTTGTTATCTCTCTGGCTGATTTAACGCCGCCCCAATTGGATCGAAGTCGTGTGTCCGCTTCAGAAATTGTCAGTGGAGTTGGCGTATCTGCGCCTGGGGGTTTCGGTTCCAAGCGGGAATTCGAGCCTCTACTGTCAAGAAGTTTCGCGTGTCCACCACGGATTCAAGCCACCAGTTGCCGATTGCGGATAACGTCGTCAATCGCGATTTCGCGCCGTCCAGAAAGAATCTCGCATGGGTGGCCGACATCACTTACATCTCCACCTCCCAAGGGTGGCTGTATCTGGCAGCGGT